>JBGAWZ010000280.1:0-6621 GCA_044227335.1 Candidatus Zixiibacteriota bacterium
GACACTGGACAACACATGTCAGCGCAGTGAATGCCGCCGCAAAACAGGTAATTCTTGATTTCAGCAACGTCGGACCTCCCATCGCCGATTTACATGGCGTAAAATGCCCATATTCACAAATCAATCTATCATGCTCGATCAGAATAGGCAAGTACCGTTTCACTGGTACCCCCTTCCGGCCCGGCTTTTGCTCTTTATAGAACCGAAATAACCTGATCTCCCGGCGACGAGGAAATTCGCTTTGCCAATAAAGGAGATAGCACCATGCCGGCGGAGTATGGGACACTTCCCCTGCAATCGCGTGCAAAATGGTCTACTCGGATTGGAGACGCGTACTATGAAACGTCATCTGTTACCCATCACTCGGCTGGTGCTACTGGCCGCAGTGTTGCTTTCGCTTGGCGCTGTTGCCTTTGCGCAAGAGGTAGTCATCAACGACTTTCCACTCGGTGTCGGCGGTAGTGTCGATCCGTCGATCTTTGCGCCATACCAGGCCAAACTGAAATCAGTCGCCGACGCCCTTCGCGATAATCCATCAGCGCTGGCGATCATCACCGGTGGCGCCGACGGCGAGAAATTTCATGATAGCCACGACGCCAAAAACCCCGGTCTCGCGCTCGGTCGCGCCCATATTCTTCGTCGCTGGCTCATTGAGCACTATACGGTCGACTCAACTCGTTTGATTATTCAATCGCTCGACGCCGCTCTTACCGGGCCGCAGTACCGTTTCGCCGCTATTAGGGTAGTCGTTCCGCCGGTAGCCAAAGAAACGATCGTGCGCGTGGAACCGTCGCCGGTCAAGAGTGAACCGGTGCCCACACCGGTTGTGCAGGTACAACCCGCAGTTGAGCATCTGGGCCTTCAGATCGGAGGCGGATTCGCTGTGGCACGCTTTGGCGGTATGCCAATCGTCAGCGGCGCGATCACCTGGAAGCAGAAATATTACGTTGAAGCAGTCGGCGGTTACACTTTCTGGAACGGCAATTATGAGTCTGATTCGCTCAGCTTCTCAACGCGTCGCCGTATGGCTGGATGCAACCTGATCGTTTTCCCCTTTGAAAATACTCGTCTGGGATTTCTTGTCGGCTGGGTCCGGATCGAGAAGATTTCGCGCGAATACTACAAATATGTTCGTCTGTCGGAGGGCGCTCTCTTTGGCCTGCGCGCCGAACCACTGAACTGGCTTTCGGTCACCGGTGCATGGGTCCCGTCGAAAGAACGAAATGCCTTTGAGGATCTGGCGGACGCCAAGAATGCCAATTACATGTTTACTATCACTGCCCACAAGCTCTTTGGAGGCGCCCGATGAAACGCTCACTCGCCATCGGCTTTTTGGGTCTGGTCGCATTTGGAGTGTCATATCTGGCCAGTTGTTCCGAGCCGCTCGAAGTCAACAACTCCCCCTCCAACAATCCACCCCTCCGCGTTGACACGGTGTACATCTTCGACACCCTCACGCCAAGTGACTCGGCGCTACCGATTGATACGATTCGAATCACCGACACTATTCGCCTGACCGACACTGCGCACGATTTTGACACGATCATCAATTACGACACCGTCACCGACACGATTCGCCGCGTCGATACCACAGTCATATTCGACACGATCAGAATCCTCGACCCGCATTATGTCTATGACACCGTAACAATGACCGACACGATGACACTGATCGATACCGTAGTCGATACGATCGTGCATACCGACACCGTCACCGAAACCCACACGGTCGTTAAACACGATACGGTCCGAGTGACCGACACGACTACACTCGTGGATACTGTTGTCACTACCGACACGGTAGTCCGAGTCGATACTGTGAAAATCGGCGATCCAGCCGCCTGCTCACCCGAACCGTTCTGCGGCAAGCTGGCGGCCTGCGACAAAGAACTTCTCTGGCTCTTCCGTAATGAAGCAGGGAACTACCACCTTGAGTTCTCCGGATACGCCGATAAGGATCAGCCATTACAGACGATCGTAGTGACGATTAACGGCGTCGTGCACTACTGGAAAGCGGCAGAAAAACCGTTGTGGGATCTCGATATGACATTACCCGCCAACACGACAATTCGCATCGGACTTACTAAACCCCCTGCCTACGGCCACGAGATTCATATATGCCTTCAAATGACCAAAATCTGACTTACTGCTCCAAACAAAAACGGCGACCCTGTAACTGCAGGATCGCCGTTTCAATTTGATTTCCTATCGGCTCTCTACAAACAGGCAGCTGGCGGCGTAAACGAGATATACAGAAAATCGATCAGCGCACTCAGATCGGCAATGTCGATTCCTCCCGCGCCGTCGCCGTCGATATTCGCTTCCGGCGTACAGCAAAGCGGCGAAAACGAAATGTATAAATAATCGATCAGTGCGGCCAGATCCGCAATATCCACCCCCTGCCCCGGATCACAATCGACATTCCCTGACAATCCGACACAGCATGTCGGCGGACTCGCATCGACAACGTTGAAATTGTCGACCGCCGCTTCAATCACCGATCCCGGACACTGATCGTCGGCAATAAATCTCACCACCATTTTGTTGGTAAGAGGCTTGAAATCCAGCACGCGAAACGCCTGAAAACTCCAGCTCGCGTTGGTCACATTGGTATTTTCAAGAATCACCCAGGTCTGCCCCGAGTCATTGGAAAGCTCCACCCGCCATGGATCAATATTCGGCGACGCTCCCTGATTGTTGGTGTACCACCGATCATAGCGAACATACGGATCGCCCATGGTGGTAAAGTCCATCACCGGCGACGTGAGCGTCGTACGCCCGCCGTCGACATCAGTTGCGCCAATCGCGGCGCCAGCCGGCGCCTGTCCGGTCACAAAGCAAAATTGATCCGGACTTGCTCCGTTGTCCGAACCAGGTTGCACCGGAATTGCGCCGTTAAATGTGCCGTTCGGGACACAGCGCTCCCAAATACCCGAGGTGGCGGAATCGAGCGTCCCGCCTACTTTCCATCCTAAATTCGCTTCAAACGGGTCTTCGTAGCCCGGGAGAAGAGTGATCTGCACCGTCGTATCATGATTGGGCATCGTAACCGTCTGACGCACAGTCTTGCGCCCCCATTGGCTGACAACCAACAAATACGAGGCCGCGTTGGTCGCGCCGAAGTTGATTTGTGTGGTGATTGCGGGTGCGACCGCAAGCTACGACGACCAATGGATTTGTGCTGGTGTTATATCCGCTTCGGCTTACTACCAGATTAACCGATCCCCCAGGCACGCCAAAGTTGTAGAGCCCCGATGTATTAGTGTACACCGTATTTGACTCGCCCGAGATAGGGTCCTGCCATTTCACCGCCGCGCCGGCGATTGGCTGGCTGTTGGATTGATCGGTGACTGTTCCGGAATAGTAAGCAGCCCGATTGTTATCAAATTGCATCACGACCAAACCATTGGTGATATCCGACGCCACAATATTCCCCGACGCAAAGTACGGATACACATCCCAACATCCGTTGAACAGGTTAGCCAAACCCTGCGGATAGGTGTCGAGCCAGCCAACCTCGGTGGGCATCGTGGGATCGGTAATATCGAACACCCGAACACCGTCGGTGTAGTACGATACAAATAACCAGTTGTCCTTGATAAACACATTGTGAATGATTCGGCCCGGGAGCGGGTACTCTGTCACCATGAACGGCGCCGCAGGGGTCTGAACGTCCCACACTTTCAAATGACCATCAGCCAATTCGTCGGTCGTGAACATATACTTTCCGTCAGCTGTTACGCGCATACTATGGGTAAAACATCCGGGATAGGGGTTCACACTAAGTATGTTCGGCGCGGCGCGATTGGTGATATCCAAAATCATGAATCCACCGGATAGATTAGCTACATACGCCAGATTTCCCCGGACATACGAGTCATGCGCATCGGCAAATACACAAGCCGCCTTGGGATGTGGCGTTCCGCTCAGTTCCGTAAGGAATAGCGGGTTGGATAAATCGAGAATTCGATAGTCGCGCAGACCCGCGCCATTCATGCCTAAGTAGACATACGGTGAGTCAATCCAAATTGCGTGTTGACCCGGTATGGTAACACTCGAATAGGAGCCGACAGTGGAACCCGAGTCGGGCAGATAACTCAAGTCGACGATTTGCAATGCGCCATTTTGATTGACACAGTACGCATACTTGCCAAGTACTTTGACCTCTTTTAGATCACTGCCCACTGACGGCACAAAGTCGCGGAACACCGGCGCAAATGGATTGGTAACTTCGATTATCTTCAGCCCCAAACCCGCTCCGCCGGTACACGCAAGTGCATACTCGCGTCCGGTCGAATCAGTATATCCCCATACGGAACCAACTATAGCACCCGCGACACTGCCGGTTTGTGTCATATGAAACTGTCCATATGATCGGGTAGCAACCATACATACAAGAGCGAGTCCGACAGCAATTTGTTTTAATGATTTCGGTATCAAGCGCCTGTACTCACCTCTATCCGTTCAAAATATCGATTTGTCTTTCCGGGGAGCCCCCGCATTGCGACGAGGGCCGATCTGCTGGTACGCGCCCCTGCCGGCACGGGCAGGCCCACACCGACAAGGCAAGACTGCTTCAAATATACTACATGGGCCAATTAAGTCAACGAATGCCCTGCCACCCCATCACGATCCTTGATTGATGTGTGGCGCCGCCTGGCGTATATTGCTGGTGATGGCTCAATTGACTGTCCGCCTCAAGAGATCGTTCGACTCATTGGCGGAACTTCATACGGCAACTGCCGATTTCACCAAACAATCTTCGCTGTCGGCCGGCGAAGCCAACGAGCTTGCGGTAATTGTGGAGGAACTGTTTGTCAATGCGGTTCGCCACAGCACGGGCCGACGTGGAGATGTCGAAATGCATGTATCGAAAGATGGAAATAGACTGTCACTACAATTTGTCGACTTGGATGTCGACCGATTCGATATCACAACTCACCCGTTAACAGATATTGAACTACCCATCGAACAACGCCGCCCCGGCGGTATGGGCCTGCATTTGATTCGACAATTCGCCGATCGGATTAGCTATCAATACGAAAACGGCAACAGCATCATCACCATCGAAAAGAAGTTGGGGAAATGACATGCTTCAAATAACTGAGGAACCAATGGGCCACGTCAAAATGATCGGCCGGCTCGACGCCGCCCAGACCGATGCGGCCTCCAAACAACTTGCAGGTCTGAGCGGCACAGTCACCGTCGATTTGTCCGGCTTGGAATACATTTCAAGCGCCGGCTTGGGCCTTTTTATTGGCCTCCATCAGCGGCTTTCGGCTTCGGGAGGGTCGCTGACTCTTTCGGGCCTGAACGATCATATTCGCCATATCTTTCGCCTGGCCCGCCTCGACAAAGTCCTCAAACTCGAATAGACGATCCATTCAAAGCGACATGAAGGCCCAGTTATTTCCCTTGCCGACCCCCCCGAATCGACCGTAATTTGGGTAAGTCGGTGTGAAACATAGGTTAAATCTAACCACTATTCGCTGTAGGACAGTTTCGAAACTCGGAGAAGCGCCCCCGGCATTTCCGACCAACTTTTTGCCCCACGTCTTGTAATTATGTCAGATACGGATGACAAATCACTGGTTGCCCGGTGTCTGGAAGGCGACAACAGAGCTTTCTCAGAACTGGTCGACCGCTACCAAGAGGCGGTGTTCAACGTGGCATTTCGAATGGTCGGCAGATACGAGGATGCACAGGATATCGCCCAAACGGTCTTCCTGAAATCCTACCAGCATCTGGGCGGCTACGATGAAAGTCACAAGTTCTTTAGTTGGATCTACCGTATGACAATCAACGAGGCCCTCAATTTCAAAGCCCGCCAAAGAACAACAGAGCCTCTGGCTGAGTCGATTGTGTCTGACTCCCCAACACCCGAAGAGAATCTACAGGCATCGAGAATGTCAGCATCAATCAACAAGGCGCTTTCCGGCTTGACTCCCGAATACCGGGCGGTTGTTGTGCTTCGCCACTTTGAAGATCTGTCCTATGAAGAAATTGCGACCACCTTGCGCATTCCCGAGAAAACAGTCAAATCCCGCCTATTCTCAGCCCGGCGACAACTGGGACTGACATTGGCCGATCAGAAAGCACTGCACCATGAATAATCAACAACACGTCGAACTGATGAACCGGGTGATCGACGGACTCGCCTCTCCGACCGAGCAGGCCGAACTCCGCGCTCTGGTCGATCACGACCCGGCCGCCCGGCAGTACTTTGACTCCCTCGTTCTGGCCTCGGCCGAGCTTTCCAAATCGCCTCGGCTCACGCCGCCGATAGCTCTAAAGCAAAATATTATGGCGGAAATCGGATCGGTGAAACGTCCAACCGCGCGACGCCTGACTTCCGAACAAGACTGGCTTACCTCGCTATCAAAACTCTGGCAGAAGAGCACCTCTGTTCATCTTCTCGCTGGTTCTCTTGCTGGGGCTACGGCCGTGGTTCTGCTGGTCAGCGTGTTTAGCTGGACCAATCAAGTTCCGCACAGTCAACTCCAGGGATCGCTTGTAAAGCCCTCTGACGACAAAGCAATCCTTTTGTCCTCCGGCGCAATATCCGCCGGTTCCTCAGCGGCCGAACTGAGAGTGTCCCGCACTGGCAACACGTTGACAGTC
>JBGAWZ010000281.1:0-3586 GCA_044227335.1 Candidatus Zixiibacteriota bacterium
CAAATCTCCCCGTTTCGTACCCTACCGAACCGGTGGGTTTATTGACCGAAGCAACAAATCTCCCCCTTTTGTACCCTACCGCTCCGGTGGGTTTATTGACCGAAGCAGCAAATCTCCCCAGAGCTGAACCCCACCGAACCGGTGGGTCTTTTGACAGATGCGGCAAATCTCTGCATTCGTACTCCCCAAAACAATTGACCTCGCTTGGTCTCTTCGATTATCTTCAATCGTGCACCTCAAACACTACGATCACGACGGACGAGCGCGATTTGTAACTTTCTGCACGCATCGGCGCATTCCTATCCTCACAAACAACTTGTTTCGTCAGATTACTTGTGAAGAAGTCTTCGCGTTCTGCCAGTCGACACGAACGCGTCTACTTGCTTACGTCATCATGCCGGAGCATGTTCACTTGGTCATCGTGCCGCCCGATACACTCAAGCTCGGTCCGGCGATCGGCTATCTCAAGCGAAACATCGCCAAGCGCATTGTGGCAGTGTTAAAGGATCGTAACTCCCGTCTTTTGCAGACTCTTGCCGTAGAGCGAGGGGGAATCAAGTATTTAGCTGTTTGGCTAAAACGCTGCTTCGATCATAACTGTCGGGATGAAGAGTCAGTGTGGAAATGCGTCAACTATTGCCATTGGAATCCTGTCACACGAAAACTGGTAGCTAGTCCGGAGAATTGGAAATGGTCAAGCTACGCGTACTATCTTGAAGTTCCTGACAACCTACTCGTGCTTGACGTGTCGGCTGGAAAAGATCTTCTAAAGACCACCGACGCAGATTGAAATCTAGGTTTGCCGCCTTGAAAATCAACCCACCGGATCGGTGGGGTACAATGTCAGATGATTCTGCAAGCAATTTATCAACTACTACTTAGCGCAATGACTCAACCAATCATCAATTGAATTGCAATTTTCGTTAACGTGTCCACCGGCAAATATGTAGTTGATTATTACTACAGCATCGGAAACCGTTATCATGCAATCGCAGTCTAGATCGCTATTGCAGGCACCGGCAGGAGTTGGCCCTCCTCCAAAAATGTAGTTTATTATCGCCACAGCATCGGAAATAGTCCGAAGAAAACTGCCGTCAGCGTCACCCCAGTAGCAGAAAGCTCTAATTGGAGATTCACACGTGCAGGTCGCCGGTGCTGGTCCTCCCGCTAGGTAATTGCTGAGAAAGAGATAATCTCCCCCAGTCAAATAGCAATCTCCATTAACGTCTCCGTTTGATAGTGGGTTTGGAGGTTGACCACCATAGCTAAAATAGTCCATCAAGAAATCGAGATCTAGGCTATCAATCACCCCATCGCTATTAGTATCTCCGGGGTACTGTCCAGCACAACTATCCGCTGGAGTTGCATCCGCAAAGAGCACTGTCGATAGACCGACAATGAATACAGCTAAGGTGCATAAGAACAACCCTTGTCTACTCATACTCTCTTCCTTTTAGTCTATGTTATCTGCTGTTCGCTAAATGTAAGTTAAGCTGCAAGAAAGAGCGTGTCAATAACAAAGACATAATGTTCCACTTTGTGATAATTAACCCCGTACCCCACCGAACCGGTGGGTTTATTGACAGGAGCGGCAAATCTCTATTCTACCTGCACCGCAACCTGCGCGTAGAGCACCGGACGTGCCCTTAATGATCCAATTCTATCACAATCCGCCGCCCCCCAACCCCAACTCAATCGTTGACTTATTCCATAAAACTCCTATATTAACAACTGGTCTATCCGGATCACTCCAAACCTAATCCCATGCGCTTTTGGCGCCCCTTTTCGTGTTGGAAGTGGATCCCCATTTACCGATGTAACAACGAATGACGAACATTTACTTCTATTCCCGAGCTACTCAAGGAGCTGTAAAATGACAGTTGTTAAGAGCAAGTCCCTCCGCTCAATTGGATTGGTTGCGTTGCTCGCGCTCGTGCTGGCTTTCGCCACCACACAAGCGCAAACCTCCATGCAAGAACCAGCCTACACCGAAGGCGAACTCCTCGTCCAGGTCAGCCGCTATGTCGACGCCAAATCGATTGCCGACGTCTTTCCCGACAAAGGCCTCCGCCCCGTCGAATTGCTGTCGTCCGACATGAATATCTGGCTGTTCAACTACAACGACGCCGGTTGGACCAAGGAAATGCGCGAAGCCTTCCTTGAAGATGTCAAGGACCAGTACGGCGTGCTGTTCGCCCAGTTCAACCACTTTGTCACCATGCGCTCGACCATTCCCAATGACGCGAGCTTCGGCCAACAATATTGCCACAACAACACCGGTCAATCCGGCGGTACTGTCGATGCCGACATGGACAGCCCCGAGGCCTGGGACATCACCACCGGCGGCACGACTTCAACCGGCGACCAGATTGTCGTCGCCATCGTCGACGGCGGTTGTGATTTGGCACATCCCGACATTGACTATTGGAAGAATACCGACGAAATCCCCAGCAACGGCATCGATGATGACGGCAACGGCTATATCGACGACTACGACGGCTGGGATGCCTACGCAATGGACGGCTCCGTCCCGAGCAATTCGCACGGCACCCACGTCGCCGGTATTGCGGCTGCGCGCGGCAATAACTCGATCGGCGTTTCCGGCGTGAACTGGAACTGCAAAGTCATGCCCGTCGCAGGCTCTTCCGGAACCGAGTCGATCGTCGTTAGAGCTTATGCTTACGTTCTGAAAGAAAGAAAACTCTACAACCAGACCAACGGTGCGCAGGGAACCTTTGTCGTCGCGACCAATTCATCCTTTGGCGTCGACTTTGGCCAGCCTGCGAATTTCCCGCTCTGGTGCGCTTACTACGACTCGCTCGGCAACGCCGGTATCTTGAGCGCCTGCGCCACTGCTAACCAAAACATCAACGTTGATACCAACGGCGATATCCCGACCGCTTGCCCGAGCCCGTACATGATTTCGGTCACCAACACCACCCGCACCGATGCCCGCAATTCCGGCGCAGCTTTCGGTTTGACCACCATCGATCTCGGCGCCCCCGGCACGGACGTATATTCGACTTTGCCCGGCAATAGCTACGGCAACAATACCGGCACCTCGATGGCCACCCCGCAAGTCTGCGGCGCTATCGGCCTGCTCTGGTCGGAAGCCTGTCCCACTATGATGGCGGCATACAAGCAAAACCCCGGCGCATTGGCCTTGGTCATGCGCGACTACTTGTTTGGCGGTGTCGATCCGAAACCGTCGCTCGCCGGCATCACCGTCACCGGTGGACGTCTGAATCTTTACAACAGCTTGTTACTCGTCCAGGGTTACGCTTGCGGCGTTGCGATTTCGCATACTCCGCTGACTGACACCAAAGAAACCGTCACGCCGTATTCGGTCGTCGCGAACATCGTCGCCGACGCCGCGTTGAAGCCGGATTCGTTGTTGCTGCGCTATACGATCGGTTTCACGAACTATTCAGATACGCTGATAGCGACCGGCAACCCGAACGAGTTCTCCGGCATCATTCCGGCACAGTCGCCGGGTACGGTGATCAACTATCGCCTCGAAGCCCACGCCGTCAACGGCAAGGCGGACACCACCGATCTGTATACCTTCCGCGTCATTGACTATGCA
>JBGAWZ010000282.1:0-3585 GCA_044227335.1 Candidatus Zixiibacteriota bacterium
AGTGTCAGTTGCGACAATTCGTTGAGCGACTCGGCGACCTCGACTTTTCGAGCGCGGCCGTGCACCAATCCGACAAGAATTGCGCGTTCGGTATCAGCTTTGCCGGTGGAGAGGACCATTCAATTCGGCATCCAGATTGTGCGTGCGGCGACCACCTCGGCTTTATACGGAAGTGTCAGCGGGGTGGTCGACTGGGTGTAAAAACTGAGGCCCTTGTAGCTGGTCAGATACTTGATGTGCTTGGTGAAGAACCCACCCGGCGCGGTAATCACCAGCGGCGAGTCGCTTTTGTTGACCAGCTTCTGAAACTCCTCTGCTTCCACCCGGATGAGCGTACCCGATGCTTTGACCGCTTGTATCATCGCGGCATGTGCGGCGGCGGCGGCTGTGGCCATTTTTTCTTTTCCTCCTGTTTGATGTACGGTAAGATACCTAATATTTCTCCTAATATTCATGGGCAATTTCCGGCCGCATAATGGGCGGGATGGCGGGTTTTATGACGAACCCGCTCTACAGGTAAGCTCAACTCCAGAGGATTGACTAATCGGAGCCGGGATTCTACTTTGCTGTATGCCGAAATCTTTTGCCGTTAAGCCGATCGGCGTGGTGCGGTCAACCCGCCGCAAGATCGCCGATGACCACTGGAACCGCGAGAAGGTGCGGATTGAACTCGACCCGAAGATATCGCTGGATACGCTTGAGGGGATCGAGACGTTTTCCCATTTAGAGATTCTCTTCATATTTGACCGAGTCAAGACGTCGGAAATCTGCTGGGGAAAACGTCACCCGCGAGACAATCCCGATTATCCCAAATTTGGCATCTTCGCACTGCGCGGCCGTAGCCGGCCGAAGCGGATCGGGGCGACGATTGTTAAGCTCAAATCGCGGCGAGGCCGGAAGCTATTCGTTGAGGGACTTGATGCTATCGACGGCACTCCAGTGATCGATATCAAGCCGGTACTCCGTGTCTTCCTACCGCAGGGACAAATCAGCGAACCGCGCTGGGTAACCAAGTTGATGAAGAACTATTGGTGAGAGGGGAGTGGCATGTCAAACAAGATTCAGCAGTACGAAGGCAAGAAGATCACGGTCACTTTCGACAAATCGCGGTGTATTCATGTCGCCGAGTGTCTGCGAGGGTTGCCGGCGGTATTTGACACGTCTCAACGAAAATGGATTGCGCCGGACAATGCCGAAGCCACTCAGGTAGCCGAAGTTGTCGAGCGGTGTCCGTCGGGAGCGCTCCAATACAAATTTGAAGGCGCGGCGGTTTCAGAGATTCCGCCGGAGCGTAATACGGTGGTGATCAACCCGCACGGTCCGATCTATGTGCGCGGAAATATCGAAATGGTCGATGCTGGGGGTGAAGTACTGGCCCACGCGACCCGCATGTCGCTCTGCAGGTGCGGCAAATCAAACAACAAGCCGTACTGCGACAACCAGCATATCGAGATCAATTTTCGCGACAAGGGGGAGATTCCGGAAGGGATTGTCGAATCAACGGGCGGCGACTTGCCGAGCGGTTTTCTCCGAATTGAGTTTTCCAAAGATGGCCCAATCGGAATGATCGGGCCTATGACACTCAGTTCGCGACTGACCAAGGAATCGATCCAGACTAACGAGGCCTGGTTTTGCCGGTGCGGCGGATCGGGCACCAAACCGTTTTGCGACAGCACGCATCAGATGATTGGGTTTAAAAGTGAGTAATTGAAGCTTTGTATGTCAGGCTCCTTGCGACCCTGACCTACGAAGAGTGTCGATTTCCAACGAGCAGAGGCGTCATAGGGGTAGACAGCGGGCGAAAGGCCCGGTAAATTAACTCAAGTACCAAGGAGAAACCGATGCCCCAATACATGCTGTTGATCAAGAGCGGCGAAACACCCGTCGATTTGTCGGCCGAACAAGCCCAAAAGATTGTCGAAAAATACATCGCTTTCGCCCGTAAGCTTCGCGCTGAGAACCGGTATCTGGCCGGTGATGAGTTGGCCTCAAGCGGACGAATGATGGCGGCGAAGAATGGAAAAATCGTCGACGGTCCCTTCGCCGAAACCAAAGAATCAATCGGCGGATATTTTCTGATCTCGGCCGACTCTTACGACCACGCAGTGACTATTGCGCGCGAGTGCCCGGTCTTTGACCGCGGCGGTGAACTGGAAATCAGGGAAATTGTCGAGCACGGTGGCACGGCCACCGCGTAGGGCCTTCGGCGCGCCGCTTTAAAAATAGGTTGTGAGTCGGCAGACGAGAGCGTCGGCCGCGGACGGGAATGCACAAAACGTACACCATGCACGGAAATGAAAGTAGGTCGGGTTGGCGTCCCGCTTTAGCGGGATGACTACCCGACATGATCTGCCTTAAAAAGTAAGATGTCGGGTAGTCGGAGTCACGCTGGCGCGTGACTTGCCAACCCGACTTACTGCTATTTGGATGAAGAGAATTGTCGAAGTCAAATTCAAGTGACGTACCGGAGTTAATCGCCCATCTGTTCCGGCGGCAGGCGGGGCAGTTGACTGCCACTATCACCCGGCTACTCGGGGCTTCGGAACTCGATCTGGCCGAAGATATCGTGCAGGAGACGCTCTTGCGGGCCTTGAAAACGTGGCCGCACCACGGTGTCCCGGACAATCCGGCCGGATGGCTGACAACCACAGCCAAGCGAATCGCGCTTGATAAACTTCGCCACAAGAAAATGCTAAACCGAACACTTGACGAAGTAGGCGAGCATATCGAGCAGACACTCTCGCGGTTGGCCGACTCGCCCGATCCAAAGTTCAACACCGAACTGCGCGACGACATGCTGGCGATGATGTTTGCCTGTTGTCGATGCGATACTTCGGAAACGACTCAAATCGCAATGATCCTGCATCTGCTCTGTGGATTCTCAGCGCACGAGATTGCCAATCTGTTTCTGGTCGATGATCGCGCGATGGCCCAGCGGCTGGTGCGGGCGAAAAGGAACATTCGCGAGGGCGACCTATCACTTGCGCCTCCGTCGGAAATTGAAATTCGTGAAAATCTGGATACTATTGTGGCGGCGCTGTATGGGATGTTCAACGAAGGATACAAGGCGACTTCAGGTGACCGATTGGTGCGCGAAGAATTATGCGATGAGGCGATCCGGCTGACGGAATTATTGAGAGAGCATGCTTCTGCACGGTCCCTACAAATGCCTGCACTTTTGGCCTTGTTCTATTTCCAGCGATCGCGTCTTGCGGCCCGGATCGATTCTGGTGGCGTATTATGCACACTCGAAGAACAGGACCGCTCGCTTTGGAACCGAGAAGACATCACCAAGGGATTTGCCTGTCTCGAGATAGCGGCCACCGAAAACCTGAGCAAGTATCACCTTGAGGCGGCCATTGCATCGTGCCATGCGCGGGCAGAGTCGTACGCGAAGACTGACTGGAGTCAGCTATTGGAATTGTACGACACACTTTTCACCATCGATCCAAGTCCGGTAGTTGGGTTGAATCGAGTAGTGGTGTTGGCGGAAGCAAAAGGGCCAGAGGTCGCACTGGCAAAGTTGGACGAGCGAAGCTTTAGCACAACCGTTGATCGCCTTCACCTATTTCACGCAACGAGAGG
>JBGAWZ010000283.1:0-3566 GCA_044227335.1 Candidatus Zixiibacteriota bacterium
TCTTGATAAACTGGCGCAAACTGGCGACACGAATTATTTCAGGTTTCCACGGGCGGTCCGCTCGGAAGAATATCAATTTTCGTATTCGGGACTGAAAACAGCGGTCGCGCTTCATGTGCAGTCACTGACTCCCGAGCAACTTGAGAAGCACAAGGCCGATATCGCCGCCTCGTTTCAGGCGGCCGCGGTCGATGTCCTGATCGAGAAAACAATTTCGGCGGCTGTAAACAGACAAGTAACTGATGTAACGGTTTCGGGCGGAGTCGCGGCCAATAGTCGGCTACGCGCACTGCTTGCCGAGCGAGTTCAGAAAATCGGCAAACGCTTTTTCTCTCCCCCCCTTTCACTCTGCACTGATAACGCGGCGATGATTGCGGCGGCGGGGTATTTCCGGTACAAGAAATTCGGTGCCGGCGAGCTAGCCGCCAACGCGGTGCCATATCTGGCGCTGGAATAGTCGAATGTGACGAGCGACTTGCGCTCGCTGTCGTATCTATGTATTCTTGCACCGTCGACTTAACTTTTGTACCCGAAGCACCTGAGGCATATGCGAGACCTTCTCCAGCGCAGATTTTTTCCCTTTGTCATCAAACCGGGCCGCTATTGCGGTGGAGAACCGGGGCAAATTGTCAAAGATCCGAAGGGGCGGGTAAACTATCTTCACGCCTATCCTGACCGCTATGAGATCGGCCACGCTTATGTGGGGCTTCAGACCATTTATCATGTCGTGAATTCGGATGACCGCTTTCTCTGTGAGCGGGTCTTTGCGGTCGATCACGATGCCGAGGCGATCATGCGCCGCGAGCAAATTCCCCTTTTCTCGCTTGAATCTTCGCGCCCCGCGACCGAATTTGACGCGATCGGCTTTACTCTCGTAAACGAACTGGTCTACACCAATATGCTGGCGATGAACGATCTGGCCGGCATTCCAATTCGATCGGCCGACCGGAGTGATTCCCACCCGATCATTATGGCGGGAGGGCCGTCGGCCTTTTTCCCCGAGCCAATCTCAGAATTTGTCGATCTGTTTTTCATTGGCGATGCCGAAGAAGGCCTGCCCGAAATACTCACGATTCTCGGCGAAATGAAAAACTCTCCCCGGACCGACAAACTGATCCGGCTGGCGCGTGAAGTTTCCGGGGTGTACGTCCCGTTATTGTACGATGACAAGCATTGTCCGAAACACGAGGCGGTTCCGTCGAGAGTCAAAGCGCGGATTGTAAGTGAGCTCAAACCCGAGTTCTATCCGTCGCAACCAATAGTCCCGCTAGTCGACACCGTCCACAACTACCTTGCAGTGGAAATCATGCGTGGTTGTCCGCAAGGGTGCAGGTTCTGTATGGCCTCAGCGATGTACAAACCGGTGCGTCCGCGCTCACGGCACGATATCGCGTCGCAGGTCGAAACGCAATTGGCTCATACCGGATACAGTGATGTCTCGCTTATGTCGCTGTCGACCTCGGACTATCCCGATATTGAGGCGCTGGCAGTGTCGCTCGCCGGCCGGCTCGAACGAGGGCGGATCGGGCTGTTTCTGCCGTCGATGCGCCCCGGCACGATTACGCCGGGATTACTCGACGCCGTAAAGCGGATACGCAAAGGCGGATTCACGATCGCGCCCGAAACCGGCACCGAGCGCCTTCGAAAATTCGTTCGCAAGAATATTACCGATGCGGAGATTCTTGAATCGGCGCGGCTGGCATTTGAAAAGGGTTGGACCACGATCAAACTCTATTTCATGATCGGACTTCCGACTGAAACCGACGACGATATCAAAGGCATCGCCGCACTCTGCCGAGCGATCTGGGAGCTAAGCCAGCAGACACCCGGCCGTAAAATGATCAATGTCACCCTCTCCCCGTTCATTCCGGGGCCGCACACGCCGTTCCAATGGGACGCCGCCTGTAATCAGGAAGAACTGGCGCGCAAAGTTTCGATCATCCGAAAGCACACTCACAACCACCATATCAACTATCGCTACAGCGAATCGCTCGCACATGATTTTGCCTGTGCCTTTCAGCGGGGTGGTCGTGAGCTGTGCGCAGTAGTCGAATCGGCGTACAAAAACGGCGCACGATTCGACGGCTGGGACGAGGAGCGTAAACCGGAAATCTGGCGGGCGGCGTTTGAACATCACCAGGTCGACCGATTATCCTATCTCCGCGCCATTCCGTTTGACGCGGTTTTGCCGTGGGGTTTCATCGAGAAGGGCGCCTCGGCCGAGCACCTGATGAATGACCGCAACAAACTGAGTGTCGAGACATTTGCAGATCCAACGCCGATACAACCTCCTATCGGAATCGAAGTACAAACTTCCACCAGCGATGCCGGTCAATTCGGGCGAAGCAAAAAGAAAGTGCTCACCAAATCGACTTCGGCACCAACCAAAAATCGGCTTCGTTTGCGCTGGGGAAAAAGCGGCCGATACCGGTATATGTCGCATCTGGATAATTTGCGACTGTTTGAACGGGTCTTTCGCCGCGCGGGAACGCCGGTGCAATACAGTCAGGGGTTCAATCCCACGATGAAGATTTCATACGGGCCGCCGCTGCCGCTTGGATTCACCTCTGAAGCCGAAGTATTGGACATTGTGCTCGATGCAAATCTATTGCCGTATATGGTCGAGGATATCCGTCGCGCTCTTCCGGACGGAATCGTCATTCACGAGGCCAAAGTTGTCTTCGGACAGGGCGGATCGCTCTCAGCGCTAATCAACAGGGTTGAGTACAATCTGCCGATAAAGTATTGGGCAAGCCGCGAGACACTTCAGAGACAGTTAGACTTTGCAATGAAATGCGACAAACTTGTGTATTCGCGGGAAACGAAGGACGGCCACAAAGAAGTGGACCTTCGAGCGGCAGTTGAAGAAATGACAATTGAAGGTGACCAATTGGTGCTGACACTCGCAGTCGGAGAAAGCGGGTACGCCCGCCCTAACGAAGTTGTATCGTTTTTGAAAGATGAACTTACCTGTGAAATTGTGGCGTTGCCGTTTCATCGCCGGGGGATGTTCCGGCTGGCCGACAACGGACGGCGTATCAGTCCGATGGAGCTGTAAGACGTGAACCAAGATCAGTCACCACGCACCTTCGACTCGATTCGCGCCGCCGCTTTGGATGCCATCATCCGAATTGAGCAGGGGGCCGACACGAATGACGCGGTGACCGCCGCGATCGCCGGCAAAGATCTCCGTCCGCTCGATATCCGCTTTTTGCTTCAACTGGTCAATGGCACCACAAAAATGCGTCGTCGCCTCGACTTCGAAATCAAATTCTTCCTGGCAAAACCCTCGCAGAAACAACCTCCCCATCTGCTCAATATTCTGCGAATGGGATTCTATCAGCTTTTGTTTACCGACAAGATTCCGGCGGCCGCCGCGGTCTCCGAGTCGGTTAATTTGGCGTACAAATTCGCGGATCCGTCGCAGGCGAAACTGGTAAATGCAGTTATGCGGTCAAAATTGCGCGAACCGGGTAAAGTGATCTTTCCCGACAAGACGGCCGAGCCGCTCCGCTACCTGACCAACTATTACAGTTACCCAGATCACTTTGTCGAATACTGCCTGC
>JBGAWZ010000005.1:0-16146 GCA_044227335.1 Candidatus Zixiibacteriota bacterium
AATAATGTCGAGGTTGCCTATTTCGACCAGGAACTGTCTGATCTGGACGAAACGGCCACCGTGCTTGACAATCTCTGGCAGGTTGATCCGATGGCAGAAGTGGGCGCTATGCGATCATATCTGGGAAGATTCGGATTTACCGGTGAAGATGCTCTTAAAGTGGTCGCGGCTCTTTCAGGCGGCGAGAAGACCAAGCTCTGCCTTGCAAAACTTCTGTACCATCCGGCCAATTTCGTCATTTTGGACGAGCCGACCAATCACCTCGATATATATGCCCGAGAGGCGCTCGAAGAAGCGTTGTGTGAATACGAGGGGAGTTGCCTGATTGTTAGCCACGACCGGTTCTTTCTTGACCGGGTGGTGAACAAAATCGCGGCGATTTCGGATGGGCGGGCGGAGGTTTACGACGGCAACTATTCCTACTTTGTCGAAAAGTCCTCGGCGCCATCGACCGTTTCCGAAGACAAGCCAAAGTCACCCCGTGGGACAAAACCGACCGAGTCTGAGTTCAAGTCGCTCTCGAAGAGAAAAGCGAAGCTCAAAAAAGAGATTCAGTCGACCAAGTCCAAAATTGCCGACTTCGAAAAAGAACTCTCATCGCTGGAATCTGATATCTCCGGCGGAATTCCCACCCACGACTGGGAGCGGCTTCATTCCGCCAGCGAACGCAAGAGTCTGGTTGAAAATGAACTGCTGAAGCTGTATGCTACGCTTGAAGAACTGGAGAGTATGACGATTGATTAAGGTGCTGGTCATCTCGGGGTCGCCGACTGAACATTCGTCGACCGATATTCTGCTTGACACGATCTCGAAGGAAATCGTCGAGTCACTCCGCACGAGATATGAAGTCGATGTGCAGTTTGTCAAATTGAACAAGCTTCAGTTCATTCCCTGCCAGTCGTGCGGCAAAGCGCCCCACGAAGAATGGTGCGTTTTCCACGACGATGTTTCGCCGGTCCTCGATCAGTTGGCCGAATGCGAATGTTTGCTGGTCGGGTCGCCGATCTACTTTGATTCGGTTTCGGCACAATTGAAACTGCTCATGGATCGATGCAACTGTTTCCGTCCGGGAGATTTCGACAATGCCGATCCGGAACATGATTTCATTCGATTGATCAAATCAAAACGTCCCGGCGGGATAGTACTGGTCGGGGGTGAAAATGGCTGGTTCGAAGGAGCGCGGCGAGCGATCGGCGGATTTTTCATCTGGATCGAAGTGACCAACGAGGGAGTGGTTACCTACAAGACCAAAGATTTTCATCGAATCGGAGAGGCCGCAGATTCGCAAACGACCGTAGACGAGGCCAGAGAATTGGGGAAGAAGTTGGCCGCAATTTTGAAGGAGCGCCATGCAGGATAAAGAAACACAGGACTACTACCGCGAGCGGGCGGAATCGTACGAAGAAATCTACTATCGCGAACAACCGGACCGTCGCAAAGAAATCGACGACGAGGTCATTCGTTTGCGTCATCTTGTAGCGGGGAAATCAGTCCTCGAGCTGGCCTGCGGCACGGGGTACTGGACAAAAGTCATGTCGGAATCGGCTAAATCAATTGTCGCGTCGGATTTGTCTGCAGAGATGCTCGAAATCGCCAACCGCAAGCCGCTTGGATGTCCAGTTGAATTTGTTGCGGCCGACATGTTCGCGCATGCGTGGCCGAAGACATCGTTTGATATTGTCGCAGTTGGATTCTGGTTTTCCCACCAGCCACGGCAAGAATACAAGCAGTTCTTTGATTTGATAACGGCACCACTCAAGCCGGGTGGAACGATCTGGCTGATTGATAATAATCCACCGGCCGAAGGGACCAACCACGAACATATCCGCAGCGACGATAACGACAACAATGTCAAGCGCCGGTATCTCAAAGTTGGCCGGCATTTCACGTTCCTTAAGAACTACTTCGCTTATTCTGAGCTGAGTGAGCTTTTCTCTCCCCGATTTGCACTAAAACGCCTGACCTATGGGATTTACTATTGGATGGTCGAACTTGAAGTCAAGTAAGGTCGGCCACCAAAACGTTGTGGGCGCGACCTAATCCGTTGAAATGTAGCAAGTTGTGGCGCAATCCGCCTTGTGCAACGCGAACCATTCTTGCTTTTCCGGCCAAACGGGTCTATATTTAGTGTTGGTTGACGCCATGAGGGAAACCTTTCGGTGTGGCCAAGCGTTTGAAGATATGAGATAACAGTAGAAATATTCGGAGAGTGTCGTGAAAGAGAAAATTCATCCGGCGTATCACGATATCGTGATTACCTGCGCTTGCGGGGCCAGTTACCCGACCCGTTCGACCCGCAAGTCGATCTCGGTCGAAATTTGCTCCAACTGCCATCCGTATTTTACCGGCAAACAGAAGCTGTTGGATACGGCCGGTCGTGTTGAGCGGTTCCGTCGCAAATACGCCAAGACCGAGAAATCGAACTAAGTACGGACGTGTCGGTATCATTGATACCCGGGCATATCTCAGTTTGAAACGTATACCAAACCCACCGAAACCCGGTGGGCTTTTGGTAGATAGTAAGTCACAAGAAGGATTTCATGCCTGATCTGAATGTTGGCGGACAAGCGGTAATTGAAGGAGTGATGATGCGGGCCAAAGACCGCATTGCCACGGCCGTGCGTGTGCCTTCGGGTGAGATCCTGATCAAGACCCAGGAATACAAAGCGCTCGCCTCCCGGTTCAAACTCTTCAAGCTTCCCATTTTGCGGGGCGTTGTCGCGTTCTTTGAGATGCTGGTGATCGGGATGAAGACGCTCAATTTCTCGGCCGAAATTTCGATGCGCGAGCTGGACAAGGCCGAAGCGGAAAAAGCCGGCAAGACCTACGAAGAAAAAAAGAAATCCAGCGGCATGCTGTTGGGACTAATGGCGGTTGTGTCGTTGGCAGTCGGAATAGGTGTCTTTTTCTTTCTGCCGCTGGCGGTGGCCGGCCTGTTCGGTATCGATAAGAATGCCGTCGGTTTCAACCTGATGGCCGGCGCTATTCGGCTCACCCTCTTGATCTCATATCTTGGTGCGCTCACTTTGGTCAAAGACTTCCGGCGCATTTTCGAGTATCACGGCGCCGAGCACAAATCGATTTACACATACGAAATGGGCGACCTTGTCACGCCGGAGAAGGCGATGACCTACACCCGCTTTCATCCCCGGTGCGGAACATCGTTCGTTCTTATTGTCGCGCTGGTCGCGATGTTCCTTTACGCCATCGGCGATTCTATCTATGCCATCGTGACCGGCCACCCGCCGACACTGTTGGTCAGATTTGGCCTGCACTTTTCCATGTTGCCGCTAGTCGCCGGCGGATCGTACGAACTGCTCAAACTTTCCGGCAAAACCCGCGATAATGCCCTCACCCGGTTTCTTATCGCCCCCGGACTCTGGATGCAAAGAATCACTACCAGTGAGCCGTCGATCGATCAGGTCGAAGTCGCAATCGCCGCCCTCGAGGCGGCCCTGGGTGTCGAATCGACCGATTCTAAACTGACCGCTAAGCGCACGGCAGTATATTAGCGCCGCCTGCGCTTAACTTCGCTTTCCTTTTCACTCCTAATCTGATACTTTGCGCGCTTTGATATATGCTTGAAATAGTAAACAAATTGGAACAGAAGCTCCGGTCACTTGATGATCAGTTCGCCGACGGCTCGGTGGCCAGCGACATCAAGCGGATGATCTCGCTCAATCGCGAGAGGCGTCAGCTTGAAGAACTGCTTGAGGTCGCCCGACGGTACAAGAAAATCCGCGTGGGGATCGACGAGGCGCGCAGTATTGTCCATGAGAACTCCGATCCCGAATTGGTCGATATGGCACGCGAAGAACTGGTGCAATACGAGAGCCAGATCGACGCAGTTGAACAGGAATTCAAAGTCAGACTTCTGCCCCGCGATCCGAACGATGACAAACCGGCGGTGGTCGAAATTCGCGCCGGTACAGGTGGTGACGAGGCAGGGATATTCGCCGGTGACATTTTTAGAATGTATCAGCGCTTTGCCGATCGCAGGGGTTGGAAACTCGAAGTGCTGTCCTCCAACGAATCAGGAATGGGCGGATTCAAGGAGATCATTTTTTCGCTGACCGGCGACAATGCTTACGGCCGGATGAAATACGAATCGGGTGTGCATCGCGTTCAACGGGTCCCCGATACCGAGGCACAGGGGAGAATTCACACCTCGGCAATTTCAGTGGCGGTCTTTCCCGAAGCCGAAGAACTGGACATTGAGATCAAAGAAAATGAGATCAAAGTTGATGTCTACCGGTCATCCGGTCCCGGCGGTCAGTCGGTTAACACGACAGATTCAGCGGTGCGAATCACTCATTTGCCCACGGGCGTGGTGGTAACCTGCCAGGATGAGAAATCCCAACTGAAGAATAAGCAAAAGGCTATGCGTGTCCTGCGATCACGACTGTACGACCGTATGATAGCTGACCAGCAGGCGAAAATCGCCGCCGAGCGGAAATCAATGGTCTCGACCGGAGACCGCTCTGCAAAAATCCGCACCTACAATTTTCCGCAATCACGGGTGACTGACCATCGGATCGGACTGACGATTTATCAACTCTCTGACATTCTCGACGGAAATGTCGATGCCCTGATCGATCCTCTGATGCAACATGACCAACAGGAACGGCTCAAACTGGAAGCCCAATCGGTGTGAGGTGGTTGTGAAATACTTGAAATTTGTCGGCGCCTTTGTTCTTACGGTTCTCATGCTGTATGTCGCTCGCAAGAACTCGATTGGTGCCCCGGAGAAATTCGAGAAGACCGACGGCGACTACCAGTTTGCAATTGTGACTGTGCCGAAGGGAATGGAAAACGCCGACACAGTCATTACGGTAAACGTCGTCGGACCATTTTCGGAGGGGCACCGAGTCCTGCTCTATTTGACGGGGAATCCAGCTAATGGTTTGCGAGAAAATCCTCCCGGAATCCCGATGCACGTCAAAGAGCGGGGATCAAGTGAATATTCAGTGCGTATGCCAGTGGGGAAACGAAACGAGAAGGTCTGGTATACCATTGCAATAGTGGATGGTGCCGGCAACCAAATCGCGAACTTTGCCCGTCCCGACGGCGCTCCGTTTGTCTTGCGATCAATCGGTCATGTCTCGGCGGCCGTTCTCATTGGCCATATCCTGTTCATTTTCGCCACCTTCTTTTTTGTCGGCTTGGCGGCGCTGTCGTCGATTCCATTGTTGGGGGGCAGTACCGCGGTGCGGCCAATGTCGATCTGGTATTGGATCGCGGCGATCTGCACGTTTATCGGTGGTTATCCCTTCGGATTCGCGATGAACTGGTTTGCCTTCGGCGGGATTTGGGAGGGAGTGCCCTTCGGTACCGACGCTACCGACAATAAGACACAGCTATTGTTCGTCTATCTGCTGTTCATGGCTTTCGCTACGCTCGGGTCGATCACGCGCGGGAAGTGCGGACGCGACATCTTTTCGCCGCGTATACTTGGTGTGTTCGGCTTGGTCGGGTTCTTGTTCCAGCTCAGCATCTATCTCATTCCGCATTCCATTCAATTCAGTCCGGCGCTCACGTATGGTGTGTGCTACGGATTTGTCGCGCTCATGTTGATGATTTATCTGGCCGGCTTTTTCGGCTCACGCGGCAACAGTTCGATACGAGGATAGCTTTTCAATGCCCAGCCAGATCACGCACCTTCCGAAATTCATTGCCGAAAGGGCCACGATTCTGGAGCGGGCAGGAATCGATTCAGCGGCGGCCGAAACCGAGTGGATATTGTGTCATGTCCTCGAGGTCGACCGCCTCAATTTGTATCTCCACGGAGCAGAGCTTCTAAATGAAGAGCGTATTGCGCGCGTAGATTCCATCGTAACGCGACGAGCGACTCGGTATCCGCTTCAGTACATTCTGGAAGAAAGCTGGTTCTACGGCCGTAAATTTTTTGTTTCGCCGGCGGTGATGGCTCCCACGCCAGAGACCGAGCTGCTCTGTGAACAAGCGATTAAGTTTCTTGGTGCCAGAGAGACCTGTTGTCCGCGCGCACTTGATGTTGGCGTCGGGTCGGGCGTTATCGCGGTAACTGTAGCCATTGAAGTTCCGACCAGCCATGTCGTCGCGCTGGATATCTCTCCCGAAGCGCTGGCGGTAGCCCGTCGCAACGGCACGCAGTTGTGCCGCGGTTTTCGTATCGAGTTCCGTCAGTCGAACTTATTTGCCGAGGTACGTGATTCTGAGCGGTTCGATGTAATAATTTCCAATCCTCCCTATATCGCCGAGCCGGACTATCCGGCTCTACAGCCTGAGGTTTTGGCCGATCCGAAAATCGCCATGACCGCCGGCGAAGAGGGACTTGATGTGATAAAGGCACTCCTGGCCAAAGCGCCGGATCATTTGGCGCCGGGAGGGCGGATTATGTTCGAGATCGGATTTGGACAGGCGGAGAAAGTAGCGGGATTGACTGAGCAGGACCCCCGGTACAACTCGATCAGCATTCTGCGCGACCTGAATAACATTGACCGTATCGTCATTCTCTCGTGCAAGGACTGAAGTATGCCTCGCGAATCTCTCAGTGACAAGCAGGCGCGGGCATCCCAGATTATCACATTGCTGAAGAAGCAGTATCCCGACGCGAAATGCTCTCTGAATTTCGGGACTGTCCACGAGCTGATGGTGGCGACTATTCTCTCGGCCCAATGCACTGACGACCGGGTTAATAAAGTCACTCCGGAACTATTTTCGCGGTACAGATCAGTCGCTGAATTTGCCAAAGCCAACCAATCGGAACTTGAGCAGTTAATCTTCACCACCGGGTTCTATGTCAACAAGGCCAAGTCGATTATTTTATCGGCAAATCAACTACTCCTAAGTCATGAGGGAGAAGTGCCGCGCACCATCGAAGAGCTGACTAAATTGGCGGGAGTGGGACGCAAGACTGCCTCGGTAATTCTTGGGGTGGGATTTGGTTTATCAGAGGGGATTGTGGTGGATACTCACGTCGGGCGAGTTTCGCGTCTGCTCGGTCTGACGGCAAAGAACGATCCGGCGAAGATCGAGCGTGAACTGATCAAGATCATTCCCCGCGAACATTGGATCGAGTTTTCGCACTTGATGATTTATCATGGCCGCGCAATTTGTATCGCCCGCCGGCCAGATTGCCACGCCTGCGTGCTCAACAAATTGTGTCCGTCGGCCACCGTCTGACAAAAAGCCGGCGCTACGTCTTGCGTAACACCGGCCTTGAAAGTTCAAGTCTGTTTTATAGTATCGCTATTTTACCTTTCCTTTGATCAGCGAATGTCCGGTCGCCAGACCGAACACAAACAAACTCAGCACGACAGCGCCAACCGCGAATACGGTGTCGCCGATGGCTCTCAGCCACTTGAAAATCTGCAGTGTGGGTGAATAAAGAAATTCGGCGCTACGCGCATACCAGTACCCGTGCTCTACCGAGGCCCAGGTTTGCAGAAAGCCTACTGGCAACATGCTGAACAGTAGCATTGCCATCAGGCCGCCGTTGATTGTCCAGAACGAAAAGCGAATGTACTTTTCTTTCCATTCATCGCGCACCCAAAGCACGCGCAAACAGAAGAGCATCAATCCAAGGCCGAGCATCCCATAGACGCCAAATAGCGCGGCGTGGCCGTGGACCGGTGTAGTATTGAGCCCCTGCATATAGTAAAGGGCGATCGGCGGATTGATCATGAAGCCAAATAGCCCGGCTCCCACCATGTTCCAGAATGCGACTGCGACAAAGAAATAGATCGGCCATTTGTACTTTGCCACCCAAGGAGTCGCCCGCGCGATGCGAATGTTGTCCCAGGCCTCAAATCCGATAATAGTGAGAGGGACTACTTCAAGTGCACTGAATACCGAACCGAGCGCAAGCACAGAAGTCGGCGTGCCGGAAAAATAGAGGTGATGAAGTGTCCCGATGATTCCACCGGCCAAGAAGATCGAGGTCGAGAAAAGCACCGATGTGTTGGCGGTGGCAATCCGAATCAACTGAAGGCGTGCAAAGAGAAATGCGATCACGACTGTAGCAAAGACTTCGAAAAATCCCTCTACCCAAAGATGAACTACCCACCATCGCCAGTACTCTACGATAGCCAGGTGAGACGAACGGCCGTACATCAGACCGGCGGCATAAAAGGCACCGATTGCGACAGCCGAAATCAGGAACATGGTCATGAGTGTTTTCTGTTCGCCCCCCTTTTTGATCGCGGCGACAATGCACCGTCCGACCAAATAAAGCCAGAGGCCCAATCCGATCAAGAGTGCGATCTGCCAGACACGGCCAAGATCGAGATACTCGTACCCCTGGTGCCCGAAGTAAAACGAGCTGGCGCCAGTCAGTTTGTGATAGACGCTCAACCACTCACCCGTGAGCGACCCGACGACAACCAGTAGTAGTGCGCCGAATAGAATGTTGACACCGAGGCGCTGGCCCTTCGGTTCAATACCGCTGACCGCAGGACCGATATACAAGCCGGCGGCGAGCCAGGCGGTAGCGATCCAGAAAATGCCGATTTGGGTGTGCCAAGTGCGCGAGATGACATAGGGAATCATCTTGGCCAGCGGCACGCCGTAAAAACCGTCTCCTTCAACGCCGTAGTGTGCAGTCACCACACCCATGATGATCTGCACAAGAAAAAGTCCTGACACAGTCCAGAAATATTTGACGACTGCCTTTTGCGACGGGGTTGGTTGAAACCCCTGAAGCGGATCGGTCGCCGGTAATTTCTCGGCCACTGGTTCGTGCGCTCGAGAGGCATTGAACCAGACAAGCAGACCGATACCGGCCAGGAGCATGATAATACTGAAGCCGGTCCACACGATGGCGCTACTGGTCGGGATGTTGTCGATCAGCTTTTCGTGCGGCCAGTTGCTTGTGTAAGAAATGGTTTGCCCGGGACGGTCGGTCGAAGCCGCCCATGAAGACCAGAAGAAAAACGAAACGAGTTTGCGTACATCCTCGTGACTGGCGGCCGCCCCCGCCGGGATGGCATATCGGGCATTGCCCATCGTAAAGACAGAGTCGTAGTGAGCAAGATTTGACTCAAATGCTCTCTGGCGGATCGCGTCAAGGGTCAACGAATTGTCAAACGCCTGATACGAATTGGTTCTGATCAGTTTCTTCAGGCGAGCGGTGAGGGCCGCTTGTTGCTCGTTCTCAAGTCCCGAAAACTCCTGTTGATATTGTGCGCGCGCCCACTCATCCAAAATGAACACACACTCGCGGTGGAGATAGTCGGCGGTCCAATCGGGCGCGACATAACTACCGTGCCCCCAGATTGAGCCGACCTCCATACCACCCATCGCCTGCCAGACATTTTGTCCGGCAGTGATTTGTCCAGATTCAATGATGACTGTGCCGTCGGTGGTGCGCACGTATTCAGGGATTGGCGGTTTCTCCTGATAAATCTGGAAGCCCATGAAGCCCAAGACGGCAAACGAAAGAATGATCACCGCCCAGAACGCCTGCCAATACTTTCTCATGATAGATTCTCCGCAAAAAGTTTTCCGTCGCGCGAATTCTTTTGCCCGAACAAGAGACGGGAGAGAGTGTTGCGGTTCCGACGAGTGCTGGCCCGTCGGCTCCGCGTACGCCACAGTAATGAGAATCCGCGTTGCATTGTCAACAAGGATCGACAAAGTCGTCATATAAAGACATGACATAAGTCAAGATGGGGCAATTGATGGGGCGGTCTTTTCACTTGCCCGAAGCGGCGGCGGATGGCAAATTGAAGGACTGAAAAACCCACGCCGACAGGAGGGACTTGTGGCAGTAGAGGTACAAGCGGCCGCGCCGACAACAGTCGACAAACGGCACCCCAAAGGGTTCTGGTTCATTTTCTGGGGAGAATTGGCCGAACGCGCCAGTTTCTACGGCATGAAGACGCTTCTTCTGCTGTACATGATCAATGTGCTGGGGTATTCTGACGCGAACAGCGCGACGGTCGTTTCGTTTTTCACCGCCGCATGCTATATCCTGCCAATCCTCGGCGGATACATAGCCGACCATTATCTCGGGAAATTCAAGACCATTATCTACTTCTCGATTCCCTATATCCTTGGCCACATTATTCTCGGGTCGTTTACGTCCGAGGTCGGATTATATACCGCGCTGTTGCTTCTGGCCGGGGGATCGGGTGCGACGAAGCCGAATATCTCAACCCTGATGGGGCTGATGTATGAAAAAGAAGGAAAATCTCACCTACTGACGCAGGCCTTTTCATGGTTTTACATGGCGGTCAACATAGGCGCCGCTATCACCACCTGGGCTTTGCCGTTTATTCGTGACAACTACGGATACGGTGCCGCCTTCATGGCGCCAACGGTCCTCATGGTAGTCGCTCTTGGACTATTTTACTTCGGCAAGAAGTACTATCCGGTTGAAGAGGCAAAGAAGGCGATGCAGGCACAGCGGACTCCCGAACAAAGGCGCGAGGAATGGCGCATTATCCGCCGCCTCTCCGGACTGTTCCTGCTAATCGTCTTCTTCTGGTCAATCTTCGATCAGTCGTATTCGACTTGGACATTGTTCGCCAGGGACTATGTTAACCTCCCGTTCATTTCGATCAAGTTCTGGTTCATCGACTATCACAAAAGCCTTCCGCCTGACTCCATTCAGGGGTTCAATCCCGTTCTGATTGTGATCATGACGCCGCTCGCCGCCTGGATTTGGTCCAAGACCGACACCGAGACCAAACGCCTCGCCTCCCCCAGGAAAATGCTTATTGGCTTTTTTCTGGTCATTCTCTGCATGGGGATCATGACCGTGGCCGGTTTTATCGGCATCACCGAGAAAGTCAGTATATGGTGGGAAGTTGTCGCCTATGTCCTGATTACCGCTGCCGAGCTTTGCATCTCGGTCGTCGGGTTACAATTAGCGTTTGAGGAAGCGCCTGACTCGATGAAATCGATGATTACCGGCATTTGGCTGTTGACTGTTTTTCTGGGCGATATCCTGGCCGGACTCTTCTCTCGGATGTATACCGGCATGGCGCCCGGAGTATACTTTGGCATAATGACGGCTATGATTGCGGTTGTGACTGTGCTGTTTTACTTTGTCGGCAAGCGTTTCGAGCACGGTGGCACGAAGCCGGCTTGACAATGAAGCGACTTATTGAGTGGCGGACATTTCTGTCCGCCGCTCTATTCGATTTGCTGCTTTTAACAATAGTGGTTGATCGCCGTACTGCCATCCCCTAAATTTGGGTCAGATTAGTCCATTCATTTTCGAGGCGAGAGCATATCAGGCGGAGGAGAGTCCGGTGAGCATACGAATTTGGTGCACTGCCCTGGTTATGGCGGTCTGTTGCTGTACGACCGCCCGGGCCGACGAAAAAGAGATTTTGCGAAAGATAATCGAATCCGCACTGGAAGAAAGTCGTCGCGACTACACAACTATGCCGTTTGATTCTCTCAAGAGATTCGCCGATAACGGCGTGGCGGAGGCGCAGTACTGGGTGGCATTCCGGTATTTCGACGGTTCCGCAGGAGTCACGGACTCCATCGAGGGTCTCAAGTGGATACGGAAATCGGCAGATGGTGGCGATATGTATGCACCGGAAGTCCTCGGAATCCTCTTCAACAATGGACAACTGGTACCGACCAACCCCGACAGCGCCGTATATTGGATTCAACGGGCGGCGGAACTGGACAACGGCGTCTGCCAGGCACGAATGGCGGATTTCCGCTGGCATACGGCCAAGACGGCCGACGACAGCATCACCGGGTATATGTGGTCAGGGCTTGCAATCTTCAATTTGTTCGCGGATAACGATAAGAGAGCCGGCGACTCGCTCAAAGCGGACTTTGCCAGTCATCTGACGCCCGAGCAGATTGCGCAGGGCGATTCAAAAGTGATCTCTTTCATGGAGCGGCAGTACAGGGGGGCGAGAAGCGGCAAAGATAGCACCCGTATCATCCGAAATCTCTCGAAAGCCGGCTGGCCAGAGGGAATGTTCAGGGTGGGTTCGATGGACTATCTCTTCGAGGGTGCCTCTGATTCGACAATGCGTAAAGGCATGGCGTTATTCGCCAAAGCCGCAAACGCCGGCTATGGCCCCGCCGCATATGCAATCGGCGACAAGTACAACTGGGGGCTCAAGCCGGTATCCTCAAACTTGGATTCGGCCACCTACTGGCTGAAGAGAGGTGCTGAACTCGGCGATGCCGACGCGCAGGCGTCGCTCGGATTTATGTACTCAATTGGAAGAGGCGTCAAGAAAGACGCCAAAGAGGCGGTTCGCCTTCTAAAACTGTCGGCATCTCAGAACAACCGGCGGGGAATTCTCGAACTCGGTAACTTCTACTGGTCAGATGCCGCTCCCAAGAAAAACAAAGTTCGCGCCTGGGCGCTTTTGAATGTAGCCAAAGATAAGTTCATGCAGGTGAGCATAGTCAAAATCGGTGAGACCATCCGCAAAATGAACGACAAAGAGCGCTCCGAAGCCGAGGTACTACGCAAGGATCTGGGCGATGAAACGAAAATCAAGGTGATCATCGACGGCTGGGTAGACTGAGCCCTTGCTCGGTTCGGTCGACCAGTTCCGCCGCATTATCCCTTGCGCCGTGAGGGCCATGTCGTATATTGGAGCATATTGTTCATGTTCGGCATGCACGCAATATGCGAGTATTTTGGCGATTGATCGGAGCGTTCACCGCACTATTTGCGGCCATTGGTTTTCTCCAAATCTTATCCTGCTCCAAATCAGGCGGGGGGATCGACGGTGACGACAATACTCAGGACCGCACGCCCCCCGCAGACATAACCGATCTCCAAATGGTCAGGTTTGACACCGCCAGCGTGTCGCTTCGATGGACGGCGCGCGGCGATGACGGCGACTCCGGCCGTGCGACGGCGTACGACCTTCGATACTCACTTCAGTGGATCACTGACTCACTTTGGGATTTCGCAACGTCAACTGTCGAGCAGCCCCTTCCAGGAGTGTCGCAATCGGTGGATTCGTGTAATGTGGACGGACTGCTGACCGACTCGACATACTACTTTTCGATCCGATCTCGCGATGAAAAGGGAAACGAATCGGGGAATTCCAATATTGTCACGGTCTCCTGCATTCAGGACTACCCGATTAACATCGCTGACACGTCCTTTGAACGAATTGTCAGATTTTACGCCGGAAAACCGACCGGGGATATTCTGCGATCGGACATGCTGACCTTTGACCACTTCAATATCTGGAGCCAGCATATCTATACTCTATCCGGGATCGAGCACTGCCGCAATCTCTTTGCTCTTCGTATGTGGGGAAACTCCGTGACGGATCTTGCGCCGCTGACCGCCTTGCACAATCTGCAGTATCTGTATGCGGCGAACAACGGCATTTCGGATATCTCGCCACTTGGCTCACTGGCGGATATGCACACCCTGAATCTTGATAACAATGCTATTGCAAATGTCGGACCGATCGTGTCGATGACCGGACTTAATCATCTATCACTCATCGGCAATTCGACTGCAAACATAGCGCCGCTCGGGAATAATGCCGGATTGACTGCCGGCGATTCGGTCTGGCTCACCGGGAATCCGCTTACTGATCCGAGCACCGATTCAATTGTAGCCGTGCTACGCGGGCGCGGTGTCGTCGTGACTTATTAAAGTGATGCTACAATCGGCTGAGTCTCTTACCGGCTTCGTGCAGGACTTCATCCGGTACCGAAAAACAAAAGCGCAGTAGGTGATCGCGGGACTTTTCCGCGACTACTTCCGGCCCGACAAAGTCAACCGTAGGCACAGCACCAATCCCGCATTTAGCGATCATCTGGTCGAGTACTTCTCCGGCGGTTTGACCGGGGAAATTATGGTGGGTCGACGTCAGAATGTAATACGCACCCTCTGGTTTTTGGAACTCAAAGCCCGCATTGGAAAGAGCGGTCGCCATCAGGGCTCGCTTGGTATGGTACATCTTGCGCATATCTTCGTAATACGATGCCGGCAGGTCGGTGAGCGCACGAAAAGTGGCGTGTTGTAACGGCGTGGGGGCGCAGACATACAATTGGTCAGAAACGGTGCGAAGTTGATTTACAATCGACATCGGCGCGACAATGTAACCAATTCGCCACCCCGTCACCGAAAAGGTCTTCGAATACGAACCAAGGGTGACCACCGAACCGGCAATCCCGGGCAGACTTCCCATAGAAACATGCTCGCGGTTGTCATAAGTCAGATACTCGTAGACTTCGTCTGCCACACACCAAACTCCCCGTTCGGCCGCGGTCTGGCCAATCCACTGAAGGTCTTCTCGAGTAAATACTTTGCCGGTCGGATTGTTGGGTGTTGTGATCACAACCAGTTTGGTCTTCGGTGTAAAGCACTTCAAAAATTCTTCACGCGAAAAATTCCAGTCGGGGAAATGCATCTGGCACGTTTTGATCACACCACGCGCACGAAGGGTGGCGTTGCGGTGGTATGGATAGAACGGCCGAAACAGGATGACTTCGTCGCCCGGCTCAAGCAATGTCTGCACAACCGATTCGTAGGCGCCGGTGGCTCCGGCGGTCACAATGATATTGTCCGGAGTGATCGGCAGATGGTTGAAGTCGACAAATTTGCGGGCGAGCGCCTCGCGAAGTTCGGCGATGCCCTGGGCCGGTGCATACCGGTTGTGACCTTCTGCGATAGCATTTTGCGCCGCAGAAAGCACTTCCGGCGGCGGCGGAGTTTGACATACTCCCTGTCCCAGGTTGATACCATTGACCGCCGCTACTCGGAGTGAAATCTCGCGAAGTGCAGGTTGTGTGAAATCGAAATCACTGCGAAACGGCCGCATTGATTTAGCAAAGGTGCCCGCTTCGGGACGGCTCAAATCTTAACCTCCTGAAAATTGTGTACCGATTCAAACGCCGATTCTTCGGCGCGGTTCCCCGGTCGAACTGAATAACGAACAGGACAACCGGCTTTCTGAGCCGCCTCGCACTCGGCGGCAGAATCGGAAATGAAGAGAACCCTCGGGCACTCCACACCCAATCGACCCGCAATCCGCTGATAACTATCCGGATCATTCTTCGGGCCGACTTCGGTGTCGAAATAGGCGTCGATAAGGGTAGTCAAATCGCCGGCGGTACTGTGAGTAAAGAGTAGTTTTTGCGCCAGAATACTCCCCGACGAATAAATCCCGACCTGTCGACCCTCGGCGCGCCAGTTTTTCAGAGCGGGAACGACATCTGGGAAGATTTCACCCTGGAGAGCACCATCGAGGTATCCGCTTTCCCAGATTTTCCCTTGAATACTCTTAAGCGCAGGGGATTTTCTGTCTTTGTCCATCAATGATAGCAGATAGTTCACGGGGCTGTTTGTAATCGGCGGCTTGGAATTGTCGCCGTCAATTTCAAACTCCCGTGCGATGCGATCCAGGTCGTCTTGTTCAAAGTCTGCCGCAGTCATGGTCATCAGTTTCTTACGGGCGTAAGGGAACAGCGTCCCGTAGACAAAGTCGATAGGAGTGGTGGTGCCTTCGATATCCAGAAGTATGACGCTCACTCGCGGGGCCACTTCACAATTTCTGTAGTTGCGGGGGAATGAAAGTGTATCCGAAGCAGACTGGCATATACCCTTTTTCTTTGTCACTCGCGGAGTAGTGCGGAGTCCACCCTGTCGGATCCTGAAAGAGACGGATCGCGCGGATGCGACGATCACCACACAAATCGAACCAGTGGAGTGTACCGGCGGGGACACGGAGCAAGTCGCCTTTGCCAACTTCGATGGCGATGACCGGTGACGTCTTCGGGTTTATGTGAAAAATGCCGTGACCCTCAATGATAAAGCGGACTTCGTCTTCGTCGTGCCAGTGCTCGCGATTGAATTTGTCGAGCATGGTTTGAAGATTCGGCGTATCGGGTTTGACATCGATGACATCGGCAGTGACATATCCGCCCGATGCTTTCAATTGTTCGATTTCATCGGCGTAGGTGTTGAGGATCTGTTCGGCCGGAACCGAATCGGAAAGATCGTGGCTGGTATCCCACCGCTCGTATCCGATGCCGACATCAGCCAAATACGCTTTGACTTCGGATTGGTCCGAAAGATCACGGCTTAACTCTGGGATACGTACGCTGGCCATGAGCGCCTTCCTCCTTTGGAAGCCATCTGGTTTCTTCGAACGACCACTTCAAATAGAAATTCAAGCGCCTCCAAGTGTCGGTAGGCGTCGGCAGGGG
>JBGAWZ010000284.1:0-3533 GCA_044227335.1 Candidatus Zixiibacteriota bacterium
GTAGATTCCTCCCGTTAAACCTGCGTACTTGTACTCCGGTGTTCCATTGGCGTTTATCCAAGAACCACAGCAGTAGATTTCGTTATTGTCAAAAACACAATTCAGTGCCGCGTGGCCATCACTGCCCCAGCCATTCACGTACGAAAAGATTCCACCCGTGTTATTATCCGCGCTGCCGGTGTTCGGTGATGGCCCCAGCGTCGAGTCGATGACGCAGTTTTTAACGACGATACCTGTTGGGGAAACGCCTGAGTGCAAATAGATTCCAGCTGGTCCCGCTCGAAACTCAATAGAATCGTAGACGATGTAATCTCTTGTGGTAAGTAAGGCGCCGACTCTCCAGGTTGAGTTAGGCTCCTCGGGGGCGGAGTAGCCAACATAAATCGGTCGTGAATCGCCGGGATAGCCTTTGAAAACAATCTCATTTCCATACGATCCACTATTGATCGGGCACATTCCCGCTTGCACACCTGAATAACCCCATGCCCAATCCGTCATAGCCGAGGTCGCTTCAACGTAGTACCCCGACCGAATAAACACAGTGTCGCCGGCCACGACCGTCTCGCAGGCTTTCTTCACGTGCTGCCACGCTGTCGCTTCAGACGTTCCCGCTGCACCGTCAGAGCCGCCCGGCTCGACATATTACGTCGCCGCATTGAGCGACGCGCAGAGAAGCAGGAATATCAGGGCGAGGCGTTTCATTTGACTAAGAACCCTCCGCTATTCGGGCGACTCGCTACCGGCAAGACGTTCAGGACGACCTTCACAGATGCCGGCGAGTTCGGCACGCTCGCGCAAGTGTTATCGAGATACGTGTAGTAATAGCCGGCACTGAGTCCAGTTGCGTCGACATGGTACACGAGATAGAACGGCGTGACTCCATTCCCGAGATTGAGACTGATATTCCCCCAATCGACGGCCGGATTTTCCGCGATCGTGCCGCAAGAAAAGACGGCATCGGACGATCCGTTATAGACCTGGACTGTCTTATTGGTCAGTGATCCATTGCCGACGTAGCACTCGAAGTTGAGAGAATCGGGACTAAAAGCGATTGAACTATCGAGATCGGGTGCCGCTGTATTCGCAGCGCGCCACACTAGGCTTACGATTGCAAGCGGGCCATTGCGCGCGTCCGAAAGTCCGTTATTGATCCACTCGGGATAAAGAGAGATTTCCGCGTCCGCTGTTCTCGGGGCGATGGTGTGGGTCATCAATCCTTTGTTTGTGGCTGAGTCGGCCCTAGCCGCGACGATGTAGTCCTTGACATTGGAAAACGTCATGTAACTTTCGACCACTGGATCTTGCACCCAAATCGAATCGAACGGATCATTTTCATAGTCCGTTCCGCGCGTCATCGCCTGTTGCGAGTTCCACGGGATAGTCGGATACTTTAGATAGTAAGCATTCGAAAGAGCATGATTCTCAGCGGCATTGTAAGAGGAACAAGTCGAGTCGAGTTGTATGTTAGATGCCTTGTAGTCGTACCAAAGCGTGTCCGGCTTGGCCTCGAAGAGTGCCTCCCAAAAAGAGAACGAGTTTGAGGACACGTTCTCAGCTATCCCTTTAATCTTAAACTTGATAGTCGCCGCAACGATGTCATAAGCCCAGGTTCCATTCGTGTCCGGTAAGCATTTGTTGAGCGCTCCCGTGCGCACGCGCGCGAGTACGGTTCGATCTCTTTCGTCATAACCAGTAAGCAGTTTTGTGACGGACGAAGAAACGCCACCATAGTACCACGTCTTTTGACAAGTGCTTCCCGAGTATTCCAGAAAGCTGCAGTCCCACCCCTCGCGAGCGATCTGCACTTGAGTGATGCTGGTATCAATGTCAATATCCTGAGGCATCACGGACCAACGCAGGAGTCGATACCACATATCGCGGGCCGCCCAGGATGAGTAGGCCCATGAGGAGTTAAGCGCAAAGAAAGCGCGCCGATGTGGTGCCGCTGTTCCGCTGGCGTTGGTTGCTCCAGAGTCAAGCACGGCAACAAGCGCCGTATCCGCATCGTCCGATCTGATTTCTCCATCCCAGCGGACGAGCGTTTGCACGGAGTTTGCCATACCGCGAATTGCTCCGACAGACGGGTCAGATGTCGCGTAGATCCGCACCGAATCGCCGTAATTGAAGTTGTCCGTGTAGGTGCGCTTGGTTATGAAATGACTGGTCGACTTGATCTTCCCACAGCGCGCCGTTACTGCCCGCGCCGCCGTCCCGAGTCGCATTGGGTTTCCATTCGCGATCCAGGCATTGCGCGCAATGATCGGCCGATGAATCGTATCGAGAACGCCGTCGAGGAAAGTATCATAGTCAGTCGTGTCGCCGGACTCCGAGCCACTGCCTTCTTCCGGCCCCCAAGTGATAATGAGATTGTAATTGGTCCAGAACGCCGCCGATCTAGACTCGACCGAATCCTTTGATAGCAGATCGACTTGCCACGTTCCCGGCAACTGATGTTGCGGATCGTTCACCATATCATACCGGATCGAATCCACATTGGCATTATGCGTCGTCGTGTCACGCTGGTTGACGATATAAACGACTTTGTATGTCGGTGCCGCTTGCGCAGCGACCGCCAACATCATCACTATCAACAGTATTCGTTTCATCTTCCTACCTTCGTATTTCCGAGTTTCACGTTACCGAGTTTGGTTGCAACCTGACTTTGCGGTGCAGAGATTAGCACGAGATACGGGCGAACAGTATAGGGAGTAGCTTCTGTCGCTTCTGTGGATGATGCCCTTATACCTGTGGCAGGATCGCCGCCAACAGATTCAGCCACTAATAGAATTGACCTAGAATAGCTCCCATTTTTCATCCCCCGAATTAACCAAGCGGGAATATCAACCACCGCCCATCCATTAACTGTTAATGGATCAGTTGTATACGCTGGATCGGGCATAATTTCCGACCCGCCAACGATCCCACTCACATCCCAATAAGGTACTTCCTCCGTCATTGATATGATGACTGATGGGAGGTTTGCTGTATTAGAGTTATTCGCAACAATATCGGAATACCCGCTGCGAGAGACGTAGGCAAACCCGTCTTTTCCCCATGTTGAACCGTACTGGTTTTTAACTAGCCAAGTTCCGACTCCGCCATCGAGGTCACAAGTATCATTATCATCCCAACCTACTAATTCGATAGCGTGATTACCGTTTTGCCCTGAATTGCCATACCAACAAGTGTTGCTAGAAGAATATGAGTATACTCCAAAGGCTGCGTTTGTTGCAATGACAGCGGCTAAGGGTTGGAGGAGAATTGCCTGTTTCAACCCTCGCTCTGTGTTGACTGGCAACCTCCATGCCCACTTGACAATAGTTGAGTTGGCTACACCAAAAGTATCGGGGCATGAATGGACATCAGTCCCAACATAAGGGAAAGCGACTTCAGACAATAAGGTGTCTTGCATAAATAATTCAAACTCTGGCTGCACGTTCCCGCCACTAGCACAATCTGCATCCGTGCAAGCAAGGAATTGTTGCTCAGATAAGTCTAATTGGTCAAACCTTTGCGCCCCCGACAACCCCCAC
>JBGAWZ010000285.1:0-3526 GCA_044227335.1 Candidatus Zixiibacteriota bacterium
TACATCCGTCGAATATTATCTTCGACCATGCCGGTGTGCCCCACCTGACCGATCCACTCATGCCCGACACAGTGAAATCCTGGCTGGGCGAAGTGGTCGCCACCCGACGAGTCTTTGTCGCGCCGGAAGTTCTTGCAGGGCGCACACCGGACCGGCACAGCGACATTTTCGCTCTCGGCGCCATCGCATTTTATTTGTTCCTGGGAGAACAACTGACTATCCGGCCTGACCTGCGAGTCGAGCAACTGGCGGAGAAATTGTCGACCGGCTCAAGCGGCGAATTTGAGGCGCTTGATCACTTGCCTTCCGAAGTCCGGCTAATGCTGAAAATGATGGTCGCCGAGGATCCGCACGAGCGATTTGACAGTATCGATGGTCTTATCGCAACGATAGATGAAGTGCGCCACCCTCAACGTGAGTCGGTCGAAGTCGCCAAGAAGGGGCCGGGACCGAACTGGTATCTACTGCTCACCCTCGGAACTCTGCTATTGGTGATTCTTTGGATCATTGTGGCATCGCTCAAGGGGTGATGCGAATAAATCATCAGGCCTTGGCGAGAGGGGCTTTCTCCGATTTTGCCAACCGCTGAAGATACTCGCCCACTTTTTTGTCTTCCTGCATGATATGATTCACCAGCCAGCCCTTGAGTAACTCGCATAGTTGAATGGCAGTGATTGACTCACCACGTTGCAAATCACGCAGTATCTTGACAATCTGATCGATCATGTGCTGGTGCAATTTCAGGTGCTCGGCATATTGGGGGTATCCGAAACGTTGCATAAGCTCCTGCTCAAATTGGAAGTGCGTTTTGGTATACTGGGCCACTTCTTTAAGCGTGGCTCCGACCTGCGGATTGACCAGCCCCTGACTAAGCGAACGCTGTAAATCGGCGATCATTCCGACAAGCTTTTGATGCTGGCTATCAAGTTCGGCGTGGCCAATATTAAATGCATCGTTCCAGTGCAGCACATCCATGACGATTCCTATTTCCTGTCGCAGGTATCAAAACATGTATCAGTGCTATTATCGGCAAATGACTCTCAATTCTTGGGTCGACAAGGCGGCGCGAAAGCCCGGATACAGGATTACCGCTTCCCTCAATTTTCTGGCGTGGATGGCAAACGCAAGGTATTCTATCGCAAGAGTTTACCGCAATGGAAAATTGCCTTGGATACAACTTACCTCATCTTTATCTTAGCTCACCGGGCCGAGGAGAAACCGATTACTCCCTTCCCCTTGGCAAGGTATGCAGATAAAACACAACGCCGAGACTGTCACAATTAAGTCCCCTCTGCCGGTAATCCCGCTCCGGGATATCGTCATTTATCCGCACATGGTCTATCCGCTCTTAGTAGGGCGGAAATTCACCTTAAAGGCGCTTCAGGAAGCGATGACCGGCGACAAACAAATCTTGCTGGTTGCTCAGCGCTCGGCGCAGGTGGATAATCCCCGCGCCGAAGACTTGCACTCGATCGGGGTGGTCGCGCGGGCGCTCCAAGTGATGAACATGCCGAACGGCACACTCAAAGTGCTGGTCGAAGGTGTCGTGCGGGCGCGTATCGAGAAAATCTCTAAAGTCGGCGGATATTTAAGCGGCGAATTCACGCTCATCGAGCGCGAAGATCACGCCCCTGACCGTGAATCCGAAGCATTGGCCCGAGCGGTCTCCGAGCAATTCGCCGAATATGTCCGGCTCAATCGCAGAATCCCCGATGATATCCTTGTGTCGGTGGCCTCGATTGAAAGTCATTCCAATCTGGCCGACACGATTGCCGCCCATCTATTGCATAAGATCGATATCAAACAGAGAATTCTGGCCGCCGAGACGCTCAAAGAGCAATTCCACATTCTGGCCGAGACCCTTCGCGACGAAATCGAAATCCTCAAGATCGAGCAAAAGATCGAAGGTTCAGTGCGCGAAACGATGTCCAAAGATCAGCGCCAGATGTACCTCCAGCAACAGCTCAAGGCAATCAAAGAAGAGCTGGGCCAGGCCGAGGACGCCACCGCCGAGGTAGATGACTGGTTTGCCAAACTCGAAGCCGGTGATTTCCCCAAGCGGGTCAAAGATAAAGCCGAAGAAGAGATCAAAAAGCTCTCCAAAATGCACCCATATTCGGCCGAGGCCGGGGTCATTCGCTCTTATCTTGAGTGGCTGTTGAGCATGCCGTGGAATGTGACCACCAAAGAGCGGACCGATTTCAAGGGCGTAAAACAAATTTTAGACAGCGATCATTATGGCCTTGAAAAAGCCAAAGGCCGGATACTGGAACATCTGGCGGTGATTCGTCTGGCCGGCAAAGTCAAAGGGCCGATTCTTTGTTTAGTTGGTCCGCCCGGTGTCGGAAAAACTTCGGTAGGACGATCCATCGCCCGCTCGATGGGACGAAAATTCGTGAGGATGTCGCTCGGTGGAATCCACGACGAAGCCGAAATCCGCGGTCACCGTCGCACCTACATCGGCGCACTCCCGGGACGAATCATCCAGTCGATGAAAAAAGCGGCATCGTCCAATCCGGTCTTCTTGCTTGACGAAATCGACAAGATCGGCGCCGATTTCCGGGGCGACCCGGCCGCCGCGCTTTTGGAAGTCCTCGATCCGGAACAGAACAATTCGTTTTACGACAATTATCTCGAAGTCGAGTACGACCTGTCAAAGACTCTCTTTATTACGACCGCGAACTCGACTCAGTCGATACCGATTCCACTGCGCGACCGGATGGAAATTATCCGTCTGCCGGGATATCTCGATTTTGAGAAAGCGGCCATCGCCCGCGACTATCTCTGGCCGAAACTCCAAAAAGAAATCGGACTGGGTGATCTGAGCATCGAACTCAAACCGGCGGCGCTTTTGGAACTGATCCGCTTTTACACCCGTGAGTCGGGCGTTCGCGAGCTGGAACGACAATTGTCCAGCCTGCTTCGCAAGACCGCAGTCGAAGTGGCCGGTGGAAAAAAACTGCGCAAAGTAGTCATTCCGCCCAAGGCAATCAGCAAACTCTTGGGTCCGCGCAAATTCACCGACACCAATCTCCGCACAGAACCGACCGCCGGATACGCGGTCGGTCTGGCCTGGACTGAGATGGGCGGCGAGGTATTGCCGGTCGAGGTTGTCCCGCTCAAAGGAAAAGCGGTGCTTACTTTCACCGGATCGCTTGGCGATGTCATGAAAGAATCGGGCACTGCCGCAATGTCATACATTCGCAACCGGACCAAACAGTTCGGCCTGAAAGATGATTTCTTCGAAACGCTCGAGCTTCACGTCCACGTGCCTGAAGGCGCTGTCCCCAAAGACGGCCCTTCGGCAGGGATCACGTTGACCATGGCGATTTTGTCTTCGCTGACCGGCATTCCGGTCCGCACTGATATCGCCATGACCGGCGAAATCACGTTATTCGGCGATGTGCTTGCTATTGGCGGACTGAATGAAAAACTTCTGGCGGCCAAGCGGCTGGGTATTACCAAAATTATTCTGCCGGAGAAAAACCGCAAAGACATCGTGGAACTCCAGCCGGAACTGCTCGAG
>JBGAWZ010000286.1:0-3515 GCA_044227335.1 Candidatus Zixiibacteriota bacterium
CGCTCATCGACGACGACGGCCGCGACGTCTCGGAATACGACCGGCATCTGCATTTGGTAGATCCAAAACCGGCCGACCGATTTATTCGCTATGTGAAGGAAGTGGGGTATATCAATCAGTTCGCGGGTTTGGTGCGTACAGACGCCATGAGGCGGGCCAAGCCGCTCGGCGATTACATTGCCTCGGATATCGTTTTGCTCGCAGAACTGACTCTGCAGGGAGAATTTTTCGAGATTCAAGAGCCGCTGTTCAAGCGCCGGATGACCCTGACTGCCTCGACGCAGGGAAAATCGCTCGCCCAGCTCAAAGTCTTTTATAATCCATATAAACCAAATCGAATTGTTCTCCCGTTGTGGCGGCAACAGTGGGAGTTGCAAAGGGCGGTATTCCGGAGCAATATTCCGTCAGGAGAGAAAAGCCGGGCGGCCTGGTTTGTTTTCAAATGCTACCTCTGGCGCCGCCGTCAATTGATAGCCGAAATCGGGAGTGCCTTCGGGCAGATTCTAGGCCGTTCATAGCGCCGGCGGTATCACTTTCGGACCGCGATAAACTATTGTGCCGAAACGCCGAAAGTAGATGAGTAAAACAGGAGATTTATGCGCGTTCTCATAACCGGACATTTGGGATATATCGGCACGGTCATGGCGCCGCTGGTATCGGCGGCCGGACACGATGTAGTCGGGCTGGATGTCGACTTCTACAGCAACTGCACCTATGGCCCGGCGCCTGAGATGTTTCCGTCGATCCGGAAAGATCTGCGCGATGTCGAGCCGTCGGATTTGAAAGGATTCGACGCCATCCTGCACTTGGCGGCGCTGTCGAATGATCCGCTGGGAAATCTCAATCCGGATATCACGTATGATATCAATCATCGCGGAACGATACATTTGGCCGAAACCGCCAAAGCGGCGGGAGTAAAACGATTTTTGTTTTCGTCGTCGTGCTCCAATTACGGCGCGGCGGGCGATACTCTGCTTGACGAAACCGCCGATCTGAATCCGATTACTCCGTACGGCAAATCAAAAGTTCTGGCCGAGCGGGATTTAGCGCCGCTCGGCGACGCCAGTTTCTGCCCGGTTTTTCTGCGGAGCGCCACCGCGTACGGCGTATCGCCGCGCCTTCGCTTTGATATCGTGCTCAACAATCTCACGGCGTGGGCGACGGCGTCGGGGGAGATCTATATCAAGAGCGACGGCACACCGTGGCGGCCGATTGTGCATATTGAGGATATAAGCCGCGCCTTTATCGCGGCGCTCACTGCGCCGCGCGATGCGGTCTTCAATCAGGCATTTAATGTCGGACGATCGGATCAGAATTTCCGGATTCGCGAAATCGCCGATATCGTCAAAGCGACGGTACCGAATTGCGAAGTTGCCTATGCGCCCGATGGCGGCCCGGACCTTCGCTGTTACCGGGTCGACTGCTCCAAGATTGCGCGCGTGATGCCGGCCTTTGCGCCGCAGTGGGACGCTCCGGCCGGCGCCAGGCAATTGTATAGCGCATTTGTGGCTAACGGGCTGAAACTGGAAGAATTCGAAGGCCCACGCTACAAGCGGATTGATCATATCAAAGGACTGCTGGAATCGGGTCGCCTCGACCCGAGTTTGCGCTGGACTGGTGTCGGCGCGAGCAAAGCTCACTGATTTGTTGAAAGACATTGTTACAGATGAATACCTCTTCGCAGACCATGAAAGAAAAAAAGCCGCTGGAAACGCCGGCGCATAGTATCAAGTGCCGTTTTTGTAAGACGCCGCTCACCCAGACTTTTGTCGATCTGGGGATGTCGCCGCTGTGCGAAAGCTATGTCAAGGCCGACGATCTCAATAAAATGGAAGCATTCTATCCGCTGAACGCGTTGGTGTGCGATAATTGCTACTTAGTTCAGTTAGATGAGTATGTCTCCGCGGCGGATATCTTCACCGAATACGCCTATTTTTCATCGTATGCTGATAGCTGGGTGGAACACTCTCGGGTCTATACCGAGCAGATGATTTCGCGTTTCAATCTCGGAGCGCAAAGTCAGGTGGTCGAGCTGGCCTCCAACGACGGGTACTTACTGCAACATTTCGTTAAGCGCGGGGTGCCGTCGCTCGGGATTGAACCGGCGGCCAATGTGGCAAAGGTTGCGGTAGAAAAAGGAGTGCCGACTGAGGTCGTGTTTTTTGGCGAGAAATCGGCACGCGATTTATTGGCACGCGGCAAAGCCGCCGATCTGCTCTTGGGCAACAATGTGCTGGCGCAGGTGCCGGATATCAACGATTTCGTGGCCGGGATGAAGATTTTGCTCAAGCCGGGCGGTGTCATTACGATGGAATTTCCCCATCTGCAACGTCTGATGGAAGGAAACCAGTTTGACACCATTTACCACGAACACTTTTCGTATTTCTCGTTTATCGCCGCGGAGAAAATTTTCAATGCGCACGGCCTGACACTTTTCGATGTAGAAGAGCTTTCCACCCACGGCGGTTCGATACGAATTTATGCCTGCCACACGGAACGCACCAGTCAACCTATTCTGCCGCGGGCAATAGAACTCAAAGCGCGAGAAGAGAGACTCGGATTTACCCGGATGGACACCTATGCGCTTTTCGACGAACAGGTGAAAGAGACCAAACGCAAACTGCTTGAGTTTTTGATCGGTGCTCGGCGCGCCGGCAAGACGATCGCCGGGTACGGCGCCCCCGGCAAAGGGAACACTCTGTTGAATTACTGCGGGATTCGCACCGATTTTATCGAGTATACGGTCGACCGGAACCCGTACAAGCAGGGGAAATTTTTGCCGGGCACACGAATTCCCATCTATGCCCCTGAGCGAATCCGCCTGACAAAGCCCGATTACCTGTTTATCCTGCCGTGGAATTTCAAAGATGAAATTGTCGCGCAGAATGCCTATATCCGAGAGTGGGGTGGTCAATTCGTGGTCCCCATTCCGGAAGTCACTGTTCTCCCCTGATCGCCCTCCGCGACCGGGACGCGGCAAGGAAGCACAAGCGAGCGTACCGCAATGAACTTTACTCCAACTCCGCTGGCCGGCGCCGTTTTAGTTGGGCTTGACCGACTACAGGACGAGCGCGGATTTTTCGCGCGGAGTTTTTGCAGTAAAGAATTTGCGGCGGCTGGTCTGAATCCAAACGTCGTTCAGTGCAATGTCTCCCGCAACCGGTTCGCCGGAACGCTTCGCGGTCTTCATTTTCAGATTGCGCCTTTTGAAGAAGCGAAACTGGTGCGGGTGACCAAGGGTGAAATATTTGATGTGATCGTCGACTTGCGCACGCAATCGCCAACTTTTACCAAATGGTATGGTGTCCAATTGTCAGAGGAAAATCACACGGCGCTGTTTATCCCTGAAGGATTCGCTCACGGCTTTCTGACACAGACCGACGACACCGAGATATTTTACCAGATGTCAAATTACTAGTCCGCCCAACATGCCCGTGGCTTTCGATATGACGATCCGACGTTTGCGATTCAGTGGCCCGGAGCGGCAAAAGTCATCTCTCCGAAAGATCAAGAAT
>JBGAWZ010000287.1:0-3511 GCA_044227335.1 Candidatus Zixiibacteriota bacterium
ATATTGACTCCAGACCCGCTATGGACACTTGTCCAAGGTGCTCGTGAAATCCGGCCAGCGCGTCAATCGCGGCGACCTGCTCGGACTGATGGGCTCTACCGGTCACTCGACCGGCCCGCATCTGCATTACGAGGTATTCAAAGACGGTCGCGCGGTCGACCCCAAGCAGTACATCTTAAACAAGATGTGAAAATTCAAACCCCGCTTTCAGCGGGGTTTTTTTTCGCTGTTACTCTTCGCCTAATCTGTGAATATTCGAATCGGAATTGTCCGAGAACCATCAGGCCGGTTTCGGCGTTCAATTAAACTGCCATGAGTAAAGAGACAACAGCCACTATCAAAATCGACGGCATGCACTGCGCGTCGTGCGTCGGCTCGGTCGAACGCGGCGTGAGCGCGCTTAGTGGTGTGGCTCGTGCCTCTGTCAATCTTGCGACCGGAACTGCGACGGTGACTTTTGATTCGACGGTGGTTTCCGGCGAACAGATCATGGAAAAGATTCGCGAAATAGGATATGGCGCTCGTCCTGGGCGACCGGATTTGTTGGCCGCATCGACCGAAGAGACAAAGACAGCCGCACGACGAATGTGGCTGGGAATCTCACTGGCATTGCCGCTAATGGTTATCGCGATGTGGCCGATGCTTGGCGGGGGACAAGAGCACATATTTACTCCGACGATTGACGCGATTGTGCAGGCGGTGCTTGCCGCAATAATTTTGATTGTCGCCGGCAGGGAGATCTTTGCCGATGCGGCTCTCCAGACCCGCCATCTGCGAGCAAACATGAACTCGCTGATCGCGATGGGCACACTCGCCGCGTTTGGCTGGAGTGTTTACGCTATGACGACGCTGTCGGGCGGTCATACCGAGCTGTATTTTGATTCGGCGGGAATGATCGTGGCGTTGATTCTGGTCGGCAGATATTTGGAAGCTCGATCGAAGGGAAGAGCAGGGGAGGCGATTAGTGCTCTTATTGAGTTGCAACCATCAAAAGCAACCGCAGTCATCAATGGCGTTGAGATCGAAATTGAGTCAGCGGCACTCAGGCCGGGCATGCAGATGCTTATCCGGCCGGGGGAGCGGATTCCGGCGGATGGAAAAATTGCCGAAGGCGAGCCGGCCATCGACGAATCGATGCTGACTGGCGAGTCTTTGCCAGTTGAAAAGAAAGTCGGGCAGTTGGTATTGGGCGGGTCGATCAACGGCAACAGTGCATTCCGGGCCGAAGTTACGGCGGTTGGTGAGGCGAGTTTTCTCGCGCATGTCATTCGTCTGGTCACCGACGCGCAGTCGCGCAAAGCGCCGGTGCAGAAATTGGCCGACAGAGTGGCTTCAGTGTTTGTCCCGGTAGTTATTGTGATCGCAGGACTGACTTTAGTCGCCTGGCTCTGGCTGGCGCCGGGGAATCCGATGGCGATCAAATCAGTGGTGGCGGTATTGATTATTGCTTGCCCTTGTGCGCTGGGCCTGGCGACACCGACAGCGGTTCTGGCCGGAACGGGGCGGGCGGCGAAAGAAGGAATAATTGTTCGTGGCGGCGATATACTGGAGAAGCTCGCCGGCGTGACAGCTGTGTTATTCGACAAGACGGGCACACTTACGCAAGGCCGCCCACAAGTCATTTCGGTGATTCCAACAAATGGTCGTTCTGAAGATGAATTGTGGCAAATCGCCGGGTGGGCGGAGAGTCAATCGGAACATCCGATTGCGCTGGCGATCACAGCGGAAATGAAACGGCGGGGACTGCAACTGCTCGAAGTCAACACCGTCATCGCGCGACCGGGGCTTGGCCTGACCGCGCGATTCTCAGGGGGCGCACTGACTATCGGGTCAGAATCGTATCTTCGATCAAAAAACATCGACCTTTCGAGTGTCGCGCCTGAGATCACAAAGGAACAATCTTCGGGGCGTACGATTGTCGGCGTGGCGGTTGATAGTGTGATTATCGGCGTGATTACGGTAGCCGACGCGATCAGGCCGGAATCTAAGAGTGTGATCAGTAGACTTAACCAGCAGTCATTCAAAGTTGTCATGGTGACCGGCGATAATCCGGGTACTGCGGGGCAGATTTCTAAATCGCTGGGTATTGAAAAAGTGGAATCCGACGTCAAGCCCGCGGCGAAACAAGAAATCGTAAACAGGTATCGAGCGGGCGGAGATGTTGTCGCGATGGTTGGCGACGGTATCAACGACGCCCCGGCGCTGGCGGCCGCTGATGTCGGTATCGCGATGGGATCGGGGACCGATGTCGCGATTGAATCAGCCGATGCGGTCTTAATCGCGCCAAATCTGGAACGACTGGTCACGCTCTTCGCGCTGTCCAAGCAAACACTACGCGTAATCAGACAGAATTTGTTTTGGGCGTTTGCGTACAACGTGATTGCCATTCCCGTCGCCGCCGGTGCGCTCTATCCAGCGTTTGGTATTGCGCTCTCGCCGATGATTGCGGCGCTGGCAATGAGCCTAAGTTCGGTTTTTGTGGTGACCAATGCACTCCGGTTGAACCGAGTGAAGTTGTGAAGAGGATATTGAGCGCCGTTGTAGCTCCATGGTAGGTCGAAATCCCTTGCCGCGACAGAGTCGCGGTCGCCCGAAGGACGAGGTTTCGACATCTTCCCCAATTTCAAATTGACTTCATGTCCAAACTTCATGTCTAAATTGACTTCAGGTCCAAATTGACTTCAGGCTGAGCCTGTCGAAGCCTCCTAATCGTTGTGGCAGGTTTTAGGCTTCCGAGACCTGCCGCAACCGTTGCAAGAACCCCTCACCGACAACCTAAACTGTAAACCATGTCTCCGGTCTAATCTGTAAACCATGTTACCGGTTTGTACCTCGTGAAATCCTCTCCCAACGGGAGAGGAATTTTCGTGGTGGTGTCGGGCGCCCTCACCCGACACCGATTTCGGTCAGGTGGGGACGCCTGACCGCACGATATAGAGTAGGGCAGGAGCACAGGGCTCCTGCCCTACATCAATCTTTGTATATTGCGCTATGACCGGCCTTCGAAAGATATTCCCCCATGCCGCATAGACTCTCGTCGCGAAAAGCGCTCTACCTCTTCACGTTCTTAGTGATTTTCCTTTTGGCCGAGGCGGTCTGGTGGGTGGTGTTCATGGCGCGTCTCGTCGGCGAAAAAGAGCGGATGGCCGAGGAGCTGAAGGCCACGCCCGAGTATGTCGAGCAGATGCACAACGAGGAAATTCGCCGGCAAATAATGGTCGGATTCGAGGGGTCGTTTTTCATTTTGGTATTCGCCGCAGGTGTCTGGCTGATGTACCGCGCAGTCGTTCGCACCGAGGAACTCAAGTATCATCAGCAGAATTTTCTGATGGCGGTGACGCACGAGCTGAAAACGCCGCTGGCGTCGATGCGCATCTATATGGACACACTGCAGTCGCCGAAGATTCCGCCTGAGAAGAAAGCCGAGATTATCCCACGTCTGAAAGAAGATGCCACGCGACTCGAAAAACTGGTGCAGAATATTTTGGAAGCCGGCAAGTTCGAGCGGCAT
>JBGAWZ010000288.1:0-4785 GCA_044227335.1 Candidatus Zixiibacteriota bacterium
GAGTGTGGGTGAAGCCCTGATCGGCCAGATACTGCTTCAGCTCACCGGAGATATAGCAGGGCCCGTTGTCCGAGAGCAGCCTTGGCCGATGGTTGACATAAACATGATCAACCCCGGAGACGGCAATGGCATCGTCGATGGTCGCCTTGACATCGTCAGCCGACATCCCCGAGCAAAGCCGCCACGACAGGATATATCGAGAGTAATCATCCATCACTGTCGACAAGTAGTACCAGCCCCAGTGGATGATCTTCAGATAGGTGAAGTCTGTTTGCCAGAGTTGATTCACTCGGGTCGTGGGCTGATCGAATTTGTCTTTGGCCGACAGAACGGTATAGGCCGGACTGGTGATCAGGTCGTTGCGCTTGAGGATCCTATACACGCTCGACTCCGAGATGAAGTACTTCTGGGTATCGGTCAGATGCCAGGCCAACTCCCGGGGAGATTTATCCAGATGATCCAACGCTGTTTCGACCACCTGCTTCTTCACCCACGGTGGGATCGCATTCCAGAACTGGCGAAGGTGCGTGGTCCGGTCTTCAAGCCCCGTGGCACCCTGTCTCACATAGCGCCGATACCACTCGTAGAATGTACTTCGGTTGATATCGAGCTCCTGAAGCGTCCGCTTCACCCCGAGCGATGATTCCTCCACCACCCGAATAATCTCAAGCTTCTCTGATTGACTGTGTCGCATGTGACGCTGTCGCCTCACTCCAGCCCAGTCAGACTCTTTTTAAGAAGGCGGTTTTTCAGTGACAGTTCTGCCACCAGCTGCTTGAGCTGTTCGTTCTCGGTACGAACGCCGCTTACCTCACCACTTGAAGCCTCTCGAACCGTGTCTCCCTGAAGGCGTTTTTTGCCCGCCTCAAGAAAGTCCTTACTCCAGCGATAGTACAGATTACTGACAATCCCTTCCCGACGGCACAGCTCTGAGATGCTGGCTTCACCTTTAAGCCCCTCCAGAACGATTCGAATCTTCTCCTCTGACGTGAACTTCCGCCGTGTCTGGCGACGAATGTCCTTCACTACCGCCTCGGCACTCTGGCTCTGTTTGGCACGCATGACTTGCTCCTTTCAGTAAGACTAAGTTATCAAAACTACGTCTTAACAAAAGACCATCCGTGTCCGACTTTAGCTGAACCGACACAGCATCGATTGGACAGCCGGCCGGAGTCGGATCGAAATCGTCGGATTCGAGCAGTTCCGAGAGCGTCATTCCGCGCGCCTCGGCCTCAACATATAAATCGCGATCGATATCAAACGAGGCGGCGACCGAAAGATCAGCGCGGCTGGCCGCGTTGTCGCGCTCCAGTTCCGATGTCAGATTCGCTCCCGCCGGATCGTTGCCGCCAAGTGCAGGCGCCTGTTTGACTGTTCCGGTGGTTCCTCCGACCACGCGGTTTCCGACAACCGGATTAGTGGCGGAGATGAGGAATTTGCAGATGCCGCCGACCTGGACAGTTGCCCACCGTTTGCCGCTGTCGCCGTCGGTGAGGGTCAAACTGATCAGCTTGCCCAGGAGTTGCCCACCTGCGGTGATCGGACCGATTTCGTGACTGCCGGTCAACTGGACCGGCTGGCCGATGTGCTGATCTTTCAAATCATCGACACCGGCGGTTTGATGAATCTTGAAACTGGCCAGAACTGGCGCTACTGATTCAAGATTCTGATCGCGTACTGACATGAGTTGTCTCCTTCGTTGTTTCGTTTAGCGGACGATCAGGCCGGGAGTTTCTCCCACATGGCCGGGACCACTGATCCCTCTGCGTCACACCCGTTTCGTTTTAAGTCTTTCATTTTTGAAGGGAGCGCGACGAGGCGTGATCATTCCAAACCCGGCGGGAAAGGTGTCCCGGAAACGGGCCTGGGTTCGGCGATAGAGCCCGATCAGCTCCGCCGCGCTCTTTGAGGGGAGGTGGTCCAATAGTTCGGCGGTGTCATCGGCCGACGATTTCCCCCGGTCGGCAATGACAATCGCTTTGAGCATGCCAGCGATCCGGCTTCGGAGGTCGTCGCCGAGTATCTGCGCTGATTCGCGCGCGGCGAACAGCGCCGGCAAGGCGCGTCCGATCTGGACAAGCCACTCACGAAGCTTGTCAAAGTCGATCTCGGCGACCGATTCATCGGCCAGCGCTGAGCAAATTTCGTCGATATAGCAAAGATCGCTGTTATCTTTTTCCACGGGCTTCTCCTGTTTGTTCCACGAGGTAGTGCTCGATGCGGTCCAGCCGCGATTCCATCTTTTGCGTGTGCTCATAGAACTGTTGTTTGTTCACGACGGCTTCTTTGAGATAGACTTCGACGCTTGTCAGTTTTTTGTCCAGAGTCTCCACCACAGTCGATTCGGCTTTGGCCGCCAGTTCCAATTTGATTTGTTGAATGGTCATGAAATAGGCCGCGACCATCCCAAGTGCAATGGTGACCAGATTCCAGATCGGCCCTGAGAGCCGTATCCCTCGCGAGCGCTCACCCGTGCGCATGACGCCCCCTCACCCTTGGTTCACTCGCGTGAAACTGCACTAACATTCTGTGACGCCGATTCAAGATCACTGGACGCAGAGTGATGTTGGTAAATTCCGGTGAGTTGATTTTGAGGCGCAGAGATTCTCCCGTTTGGGACCACGCGAGGAGATTGCTCCGTAGTGACGTACTGAAATTCTCTGCCTCACTTAGATTGAAATCTGTTGGCTCTGTTTGGTCGGCCAGGAAAAACTTGTTTGAGCTTGGTTGCCCCGAACCAAAATCCTTCAAAGTGAACTGCAAATTTTTCCCGTCAACTTTGATGGTCAGGTAAGTCATACCAAGAGTCGGGGAAGTTTGAACCATGCAGTAGTCCGGGGTTTGAATTTCTGCCAGGGTCGAATGGGTAGAATACAAATATCCGGTATCGGTCAGAGGATCACTGTCGAGTGCCCAAAGTTCTACTCCATCGCGAGTGGCAATCTGTGCCGCCACTTGGGGCAGTTCCGACCACTGGGCAATGCGGTGAGGGATCGTGCGGACATGGTTGACCGAGAGGCGTCGCTTTGTCAGGGGATTGCCAAAACGCGTATCAGGATAAGTGGTTACTACAAGTCGGGTGACTCGCGACGATTTGCCGGCCAGATACTGCTCTACTTCGCGACGGGAACAGCGCCGTCGTCCTTGCAGTCCGACCAGAAGCGCGATTTGTAATTCCGCACGACCAGTGGTTCCACGCGAAGGGACATCGGCCAATTCGACTTTGATGGGCGTCCGGTCGAATTTGGTAACTGCTACTCGACCTTCATGGGTTGAAAGAATCACTGGAACAGCATCGTAGCGCGGGACGACCAGATATCGCTGATCGCACGGCACAGATTCCATCGAACTTACCGGAATGAGGCGAGGTCCCGCACTGGAAATGTCTGTCGCCATTTCCGAGTCGGAGCGATTCTCCGTCAGCCCGTCGGTCGTGACCAGCGTGTTTGGAACCGCACCGCGATAGACCAGCGAGGATTCGAGCACCCGTTCAATCTGGCGATAGTTGAAATGACAGGTCGCGTCACCGGCCTCCCCGGGATACTTCTCACCCGGCTCGTGCTCGCAATTTCTGATATCGTCACCACAGATAGAGCACTCCGGAAGATTGTAGGTGAAGGCGATAGAGCACTCTTTGTATAATCCGCCATCAATATTAGCCTTGAGCGATTCAGCCCCCTGGCAACCGCGCAACCAATAGAAATAGCTCTTCACCCATCGTTCACTCCCCCGTTCGACCAACTCGGCGCGAAAATTCCGAGCGATGGGCAAAGTGTCCTTGCGGTGACCGACCAGGACCGGAGAATCAACGAGGAGCTCGGCAAGTCTGGAATGCTCGTTGGCGGGAAACCTTCCGCCAAATGAGTTGACCTGATCGGACACCAAATACTTCGCCGCGACATATATCAGGTCAGGGGTGAGCGGTGTTGCCGGCGCGATCAGGCGATTGATTTCTTCACAAAACCGATCATCCGGTGGAATAGTCCGTTCTGATAACTGAGTAGTCAGTCTGCCAAATTGTGGGGCCATTTTTCCTCCATATGCCCCTGTTGGCGAAATTCAAATGACCACTGAACCTGTAGTCATTTTGCGCAAGAGTTTGCGTTACCAGAATGTCATACGGGAGACGTGGCGACGACCATGTGCCGAAGAGACAGCTTGCGTCGCAAGAGGATATCGGTTCGCGACGCCGATTCAGGATTGGGCACCGCGATTGCTCAAGTGGGATTGGTAGCGAACACCAACGTAACTCAGATTGGACGGTGAGCGAAATGCGAGTTTATCAGCAAAAGTCAGAACAGCCCCTCAAGTGGATCATTGCCGCACTCTTGTTCTGCTTGGTGCTAGGATGGTCGCTGTCCGATGTGTATGGAACAGAAATCGGCAAGGACCAATCAACGAATTCCAATTGCGACGGGGAAACCAAAATCTACCCCCCGCCCCAGCAGAATCCGTCGGCGGTTCCCGAACCGACCAGTATTTTGCTATTGGCGGCAGGCCTTGGTGGAGCGGTCGCGTATCGTCGATTTAAAAAGTAAGATTCCCCCATCCCTCCTCCCCTCGGTGCCTCCTGAGTTCCCTTCCCTCGGGAGGCACACTATTTTATCAAACGCGACCAACACGGGGCGCTATCACCACCCGATCTTTCCTACAGAGCGGCCAGAGCGCAAGCGCCAGTGCCATCAGCGAATCACACTCGTTGTTTTTGTCCCAACGGGCCGCGCGAAGTTCATCTTCAAACGACCAGATCCGGCCGGGACCGTCGGGCAATACCCATCGATCATA
>JBGAWZ010000289.1:0-3496 GCA_044227335.1 Candidatus Zixiibacteriota bacterium
ACTGCGGAAGAAGAACCGACGCCCATTGAAGCATTGCGGCTCGAACTGGCGGGGCATCCGGTCATTGGCATTATCAATTCACTCATGACCAAAGACCTCGCAAAAAGGCCGGAATCGGCGTGGGAAGTCTGCAAATTACTGGCACAGGCCGGGTCGACATACCCCTATCAGAAAGGAATCAGGCCTCGATATCTATTTGAGATGGGCGCAACAACCCAACTGATATCGGCCGCTCTGCATGAACCAAGTGTTGTAACAACGCGACAATTGACGGCGTTTTCAGGCGATGATCCCGGCAATCTTGCACAGGTAGTTTCCGGGAATTGGGCGGTCGGGAATCTGGCGTACGATGACGGCCGCTTTCGATTTGTCGGCGGTGTTCGCTTTCCTGCCTATTTACGAAATCATCACCTGAGTGCGTTTGCACGATTGCCGTTAGGGGAACGTCGAGCGCGAGTCCGGCGGGCCATTTCGCGTGATCTTGAAACCGCCGATGCGGAGCTCGGACCGCAATTGGTACTTCTGCTTCATTTGTTGAAACAGACGACCATTCGCCGGTACTCCACACAAATTGCACGTCACGTTGAGTCCGTTGAGGATTTTGTGCGAGCCACCGACCTCTGGTTGCAGGCCGGCGATCTGGCAAATGCCGAACGATGTGCATTGCAGGCCGCAGGACGGCTCACCAAGCAGGAGCGACCGGCAGAAGGGCTGGAGTTATCCAATCGGGTGATCGAGTTTGCGCGATTGACCTCAAGACTTCACGAAGTTTCCGAGCTACTCTTGCTGTCGGGCACACTGCTCAAAGATAGCGGCGACACCGGCGGAGCAGAGTCGGTTTACCGCGAACTGATCGCCGTATTGGAACTCCGGCCTGCGGAAAAGACACTGGGCATTGTATATAACAAACTGGGCGATTTGTACAAGATGCGGAGCGACTTCGACGCCGGCCTTGCGGTTTTGCAAAAAGCTCTGGCGCTTTTTGAGCAACTTGACGATCGACTTGAGTATTCCCATACGCTTAATAATCTAGGGAATATATACTGGGTCATCGGCGATCTTCAGCGATCGTGTCAACAGTATCGGCGGGCTTTGCATATACAGCGGCGCCTGAATGTGGCCGAAGATGTGGCTTCTACTCTTTCCAATCTGGGCGGCGCCATGTGTATGCGTGGCCGGATTGATCGCGGCATTTTTCTTATGCAGAAATCGCTGGAGCTCAAGCGCGAGATCGGTAGCGCCGGAGAAATTGCCCGGACGCTTAATAATCTTGGCTATATCTCATTCTTGACCGGACACAACGCGCGGGCCGTGGATTATCTCTCTGAATCCTTGGCATTGAACAGACGTGTGGGTTCGCGAAAAGAAATCCTTATCAATATCGAAAACCTGTCGTCGATAATGATTTCAGCCGGGCAAGCCCAAAAGTCACTTTCGCTGTTGAATGAGGGGCTCGGGCTCAGCGTTGAGATTGGCGACTCGGTGCAGGAATTGCTCCTGTTGATTTCGCAGGCCCGTGCCTGTACCAGACTGGGCAATCTGGGTGACGCGACAAAGGCACTGAACGATGTGAAGACCCGGCTTGACAGTGTCGATGATCCCGCCGTTGGTATGAACTACCTCTGCGCCTCTGCTGAAATCGAAGTAGTTTTGGGACGGTTCAAACGAGCCGCAGAGCTTGCCACTGAGGCTCGCGCGACTGCTAATGCCGATCTGTTCCTGCGATTGCAGGCGGCGATTCTGCTGGCCAGAGTTGCCGATCCGGAGGGGCTCGCCGAAGAAATCAACGAACTCATTGCACAGTCACAGTTCGAGCGACTGCGCCTGGTCTACCAATGTAATTGTGCCGAGCGTCTCTTGCGGGAGGGAAAATCTGCCGAAGCGCTCTCCCAGATCGGAAATCAACTGGAGGCACTGCTGGCGCTTGAAGACGAGGCCGAACTCCCTCGATTGTGCATGGTTGCGGCTCAAACATTGGTTGAATGCGGACGAGTACAACCGGCGCTGATGTTCCAGGAACGGGCACGGTCGCTGGCTCGCCTGTATGGCAGTGTGGTAGATCAGTTCCTGTGCGGAGTTGTTGGCGGTCGACTACAGTTCGAAACAGGCGACTATGAACAGTCATTTCGTGAATACCGGCAATCGATCGGACTGGCCAAACAGATTGCTCAGTCACTGACCGACCAGCAGGATCGACAAGACTTTCAGAAACGTCGCGAACTTGGAATTATCGTGCGTGAGATTGAGCGGTTGGGGTTGATACTTGGACAAAAAAAAGCGGGCAGGTCTGACCCTGCCCGTGCTTAGCAAAGCACTGAGAGTTCAGGAAATCAACCCTGACCGCCCTGACTAAGACCAGCTGGAGCGATACGAGCTTCCAGAACTTCGATGCTGAGTTTGTAATTCATGAACTCACCTCCTTCACTGTTGTTAAATAGGCCCCGCCTTGGGGCTTTTTGCGCAAACTACTCCCTTATTGATCTGCCATAGTATACTGAATAATCCGTAGTCGTCAAGAGTCGGATGTGAGTCGCACAGTAGTTGTGCGACTGCGCTACCAAGCGATTCGAGAAATTGGGAAAAAATTGCCCCGTCTTGCAATCGTGGAGTTAATCGATCAACTGTCGTGGGGGCAAGCAGTTACCAGAGCGACCAGAACTCGACTTTGAGCACTGACTTGATTTTCCGCCAGCCGAGCGAGGCGAGCGGCGCGGTGCCGGCTTCTATTTTAGCATAGCCGGTCATGCCGGCTTTCAGAATACCTGATTCGTTGGTGATGACAACGGTCACCGGGAATCTCGATGACGTCGCGCTCAGATCAGCGGCGCCGGGAATGCGCACAACGGACCCGTCGAATGTGCGGTCAGGAAATGAACGAAACTTGAGGATGACGTTTTGACCAATTTCGACAAGCGGCAAGTCGAAGTCGGAAGTCGGCACGGCGATTTCGACAGATTGAATGTCAGCGATGGTGAGCAGATGTTTCTCATCGGGCCTCAGCGACACCCGACCGTCGATTGGTGATTGAATCACCTGTGCCGCCGCCTGCTTTTTGAGATATTCAAGTTGCGTGCTTTGCTTGGCAATCGCCCGTTCCAGAAGATTAATCTCTTCCTGGCGTGGACCGGATTTGACGAGGGCGAGGGTGGATTTTTTGTTATTCCATTCGGCTTTGGCTATCTGAGTGGCCGACTGGGCGGCGTCGAATTCGGCCTGGGTAGTCAAACCTTTTGCCAAAAGATTCTCCACGCGCGACTGCTCTTTCAATAGCTGATCGTAATTTGTTCTGGCGGCGGCAACTTCGGCCTCGGCCTCCCCTACCTGTTCTTTTTTGGGTGGAGCTTTGAGAAGAGACAGTTGATCGCCAAGGCGAGCCAATTCCGATTCGGCGACGGCAATTTGCTGATTGATTTGATTTGACACCAGCACGGCAACCGTGTCGCCGTTGTGAATTTCCTGACCATCTTTGACCCGCGGCAAAATTTCCAGCGCGGTC
>JBGAWZ010000290.1:0-3496 GCA_044227335.1 Candidatus Zixiibacteriota bacterium
CCGCCCATCGTCTTCACCCTGAGCTTGTCGAAGGGTCGTCCAACCTCTTCAACACAAACACGATCCACGGCGCGATGCGCGTTTCATTCACCCACTCGTACGGCTCGCTTTCAACTGCGAGCGGTTTGTACATCGCCACGAATTTCAAACCGGCCTTTCGAAATTGCTCGTAATAGTCGCTGTATGTCCAAAATGTATCTTCAACCGGGCGGTTGTCGTCGACATCTCTTATGATCGTCCGCACAACATCGCCGCTCTTGGCCCTGCGATTCTCGGAGAAACTTGAAGTTGAAAATGACGCCCACTCGTTTATGTAAAGCTCAGGAGTTGAGTCAAGACACACAATTGCGCCAGTAGGCGAGAGAAGAGCCCCAAGATCACGAAACAGCGACACACGTTTTTCTTCTGTGGGGATATTGTCAAAGGTGAACATTGACAGCACTACGTCAAACGTGTTCGGCGGAAAACCCTGCAGGCCGTTATTATCGACCAGCCGGTATTCGCCACCCGGATCGAATTCGCGCGCTTTGGCGAGCATTTCAGCAGATATGTCAACGCCGACTGCATCGTATCCGTGTTTTTTCAGGAATCGCGTTGACCGACCCGTACCACAGCCAAAATCCAGTGCGCGCTTGCCGGTAGAGTGTCGTGCGATGATTTCAGGGATATCTCGATATGCCAAGAAGTAGGTGCCGGGGAATTCGAGTTTGGCGTACGCGTCTGCCCGCTTTTTATCTTCGTATGAATTGGCGAAATCCATGTCGTACTATGAGAAATGGAAGGAGCTAAGGGCTCCGGCCTTAAGCAGATTTTGTTTCGGTTGAGACGATCGGCTGATAGACCAGCGCTTTGGTCGGGCAGAAATGTGCGCAGGCCGGGTCGCCTTTACACAAATCGCACTTGACCACCAGCTTGTTCTGCTGGTCAAACAGCGAACACCCAAACGGGCAGGCCGCCACACAAGCCAGACACCTGACGCATTTATCGGCGTCCAAATCCATCGCGCCGGTCTCAGGGTTGCGTGTGATCGCATCAACCAAGCACGACTTTGCGCAAGCAGGATCTTCGCACTGCAAACAAGTCACCGGCACAAACAATTCCGGGAATCCGCCGCTTTGCGGATAGATTCGGCTCATCCCCGGCTTGCCATCAACTGCATGCGTGAATGAACAAGCCAACTCGCAGGTGCGACAACCGGTACAAAGAACAGGGGTGACGACAAATCGTGATTCCATGCTCAGCCCTTCTTCTGCCAGTTGGCGATTTTTCCCATAGTCATTGCAGTTTCGGTCCGGTGGGCTTTATCGCCCAGTTTGAAATACTCAGCCGGAATATTCCGATGTTTCGCCAAGTGCTCAGCAAACTCGCGCGTGATAGTCGGCGCGCCGGTCTTTTCGCACTTGACCAGTTCAAATTTCTTTCCCCAGATTTCGCGCGTCCCGTTCTTGTCCGAGTACTTGATGTAATTAGTGGGGCAGACGTTTGCGCACGCCAAACATCCGACACACGCTTCGGGTGCCTGCCAGAGCGGGGGTGCGATCTCTTTTCCGTGACCGCGACCAGCCGCCGAGATGGCATGAAATCCCATCTGATCACAGACTCGCGTACACAGACTGCACAGAATACAGTCGTTGCCGTCAGGGATCATCTCAAAGCTGGTCTGCGTGATGCCGTATTCCTGCGCCCATCCGCGAACAACCTCCGATTGAGGCGAGCGCGCAAGGTAGAGGTCGAGAATTGTCTTGCGGAGTTCTATGACTTGCGGCGTGTGGGTGCTGACTACAAGCCCTTCTTCGACCGGGTAGAGACAGGATGTAACCTGACCTTTCCACCCTTTCCAATCTTTGTGCGTAATCTCGACTGTGCAGAGCCGACAGCCGCCGTGAGGTTCGACACTGTCGTGGTGGCAGGCGGCGGGGATATCGATCTTCTCGCGACGAATGACTTTGAGAAGCATTTCGCCCGGCTGGGCTTTGACCAGTTTGCCATTTATTGTCAGCGTTATCATTACTTGCTCAACTCACCGTAATTGCGTCGTGTTTACATACCGCCACACAAGCGCCGCACTTTTCGCAGGCGTCCTGATTGATATGGTGGATTTCTTTTTTCTTGCCGGTGATCGCATTGTAGGCGCAGGCGGTGATACAGGCAAGGCAGCCGGTACACTTTTCATTTACTTCAAATGTAATCAGCGCTTTGCAAACTGCGGCCGGGCATCGGTGTTCACGAATATGGGCAAGATATTCATCACGGAAATACTTGATGGTCGACAGCAGGGGATTGGGGCCGGACTTACCGAGCCCGCAAAGTGATCCGGCGATCACCTGCTCAGAGAGCTTTTCCATCTTGTCCAAATCGTCTTCTGTCCCCTGACCGTCGCTGATTTTGCAGGCGAGACGGTGGAGCTGGTATAATCCCTCACGGCACGGCACACATTTACCGCACGACTCGGCGACCAGGAACGACAGGAAGTACTTGGCGACATCGACCATACAGGTTTTGTCATCCATCACGATCATCCCACCCGATCCCATCATCGAACCGGCGGCAGTGAGTGAATCGAAATCAACCGGAAGATCGAGCTTGTCGGCCGGCAGACATCCTCCAGAAGGTCCGCCGGTCTGCACTGCCTTAAACGGCCGGTCGTCGATTATTCCGCCGCCGATATCGTAGACTATCTCACGGATTGTCGTTCCCATCGCCACTTCGATCAGTCCGGTATTTTTTACTTTTCCGACAAGCGAGAAGACTTTTGTCCCGCTGTTATTAGGAGCGCCGATTGATTTGTACCAGTCAGCTCCTTTTTCAAAAATGACCGGGATATTGGCAAATGTCTCAATATTATTGAGCACAGTCGGTTTGTCCCAGAGTCCCTTCACCACCGAGTGGATATACTTGGCGCGCGGCTCGCCGATTTCACCGGCGACTGAGCGCATCAAGGCCGAGGATTCGCCGCAGACAAAGGCGCCAGCGCCACGGCTGATATGAATTCGAAACGAGAAGTCGGTTCCGAGAATATTGTTACCGAGAATGCCGTGTTCGGTCGCCTGCGAAATGGCGAGGGAGAGATTAACCACCGCCAGCGGGTACTCTTCACGGACATAGATGTACCCCTCTCGCGCTCCAACCGCATATGCGCAGATCATCATCCCTTCGAGCACCGCGTGCGGGTCGCCTTCCATTATGCTCCGGTCCATGAAGGCACCGGGGTCGCCTTCGTCACCGTTGCAGATCACATAGCGAGTATCTGAAGGGACATTCTTGCACGTCCGCCATTTCTTGCCTGCGGGAAATCCACCGCCACCGCGACCGCGCAGGCCCGACTTTGTTACTTCATCGATCACTTGATCGGGCGTCATCTTCAGAATCACGTTGGCCAGCGCCTGATAACCGCCGGTCGCAAAATAATCACCGATATCATTGGCAGCGATTCGGCCCAGATGGCGTAGCGCGATTCGTTCCTGATGTTTGAAAAATCCGATATCGTGGTACCGCT
>JBGAWZ010000291.1:0-3492 GCA_044227335.1 Candidatus Zixiibacteriota bacterium
TAACTGCCTCAAGCTCCATCGTGGTGCGGATCAATTCCTGCTTGAGATGTTCAATCGCCTGAGCGGTCTGTTCCTTGAAGGTGTCGACTTCAGTTTTGTCGTATCCGCGCATCTGTGTCGCGAACTGGTGATTTCGGATATCGGTCGCAGTGAGTTCCATGGCGATCTTCCGTCGGTTGGCCTTCTGGCTCTCGGTTTACAGGTTGTTGACCAAAAGAGGTTTACACCTTTCGGCCGCTATGTTTGGTTTATCGGCAGGCAGGTTGTGCCTCTTAACTACCTTGCGTCAATTTGGGTAATACCGGCCGGAAAGAATGACCTTCGGAGGGTGACAAAACCGATTGCCAAGTATGGGGAATCGCCTATACTTGGAACAATCCAAGGAGAATCAGATGAAATTCGATCTGGAAAAATCTATCGAGGTCCTCGAGCGAACCCCGTTTGTGCTTGAGTCACTCCTCAACGGCCTTTCCGATGACTGGACCACAAACAACGAGGGACCGGAGACCTGGTCGCCCTACGACGTACTCGGTCATCTCATCCACGGCGAAAAGACCGACTGGATGGCGCGATTGGAGATTTGTCTTTCCGATGGTCCCAACAAAACCTTCGCCAAGTTCGACCGGTTCGCGCAGTTCGAGGAGAGCAAGGGGAAATCGATCGATGACCTTTTGACTGAATTCAAAGTAGTTCGCGCGCACAACATCGCGCTCTTGAGATCAAAGAGGTTGGGGCTGGCAGATTACAACAAGACGGCGATTCACCCGACATTCGGCGAGGTTAAGCTCTCGCAATTATTGTCCACCTGGGTGGCGCATGATATGGATCATATTTTTCAAATATCGCGGGTGATGGCCAAGCAATACAAAGAAGAAGTCGGCCCGTGGGTGGAGTATCTGCGGATTTTGAGAGTGTAGCAGTAGGTCGGGTTGGCAAGTTTCGCGATAGCGAAACGCAGACTACCCGACATCTTGATGTCTGTGAATGGCGGTCGTCCTCGGCCGCCATTTTGTCGATGGAATCTCGTGGCAGGCGGGGACGCCCGCCACGCACAAATTTCCTTTACAATTTCACAGGTTTCTTTGTAGCGCCGTTTCCCTTCCCGTTTCTCCACTCGTTTTACCCTCTTCTCCCAAACAGAAAACTCCCAATCCTTATCATCGTCGAGCGCTCGGCGATTGCCAGTTCAAAATCGTCCGACATCCCCATCGACAAATTGCAAAATTGATCGCCGACAATCGCTCGCCCATCGTTAAATATATTGCGACACAATACAAATGCGCGTCGGATCTCTGATTGGTCATCAGTGAGCGGCCCGACTGTCATCAAGCCTGTGAGTCTGATATTTGAGAGCGCATGAGTTTGACGAATCAGATTGATCGCCTCGTCCGGCGCAATTCCCGATTTGGCTGATTCTCCCGATGAGTTCACTTCAACAAAGCACTCGATCCGCTTTCCTAATTCGCCCGCGCGTTTATTGATTTCTTCGGCGAGGCGAATCGAATCGACCGATTGAATTACGTCGAATTGCTCAACCGCCTTTTTCATTTTGTTGGTCTGCAGATGCCCGATCATATGCCAGCGAGCGATATTGCCAAGTTCACGGATTTTCGGCTCGGCTTCCTGAAGGCGATTTTCGCCGACATCAGTAATTCCCGCCGCGACCGCCTCACGAACAAGCTTAGCCGGGTGGGTTTTGGTCACCCCTACAATGGTAACCTCGCCGGCCGACCTGCCTGAATTCTGGCAGGCCACAGCGATCCGCGTGCGGAGTTCGGCTAGATTGTCGGTGATTTCGCGGGGCATACTAATACGTTAATATTCAATGAGTTCGACGGCAAATCAAGCCCGATATTCGCTGTTTGGAGTGGCCGGTCCAATCTGCTAACTTGACAGCGCTTGTGAAATTTGTAACTTAGTCGAAAACGGTCTTCTTTTCAAAGAAAGGCAACCATGTCTCCGGCAAGTCGGCAAACTTTAGAAGCGCTCACTGCGGGTATCAAATCCGAAGTGGCGGCGTATGTTTTCTATATTGAAGCGGCCAAAAAACAGGCCTCGGCACAAATCAAAGATGTCCTACACAAATTGGCGCTTGAGGAAAAAGACCACTTCCACGTTTTAGAACGCCAGTACGATTCGCTCGTTCGTTCCGAGCGATGGATCAGCACAGCCGATATTTTGAAACAACCGGGACTGCCGGATATCACCGAAGATATGACCGCACAGCACCACGAACTCATCGACGAGGTCCGCGGCACGACCAATCTTCAGCAGGTTTTGAAAATCGCCTACCGACTTGAAGAAGAGGCGTATGAGCTGTTCGCTGGCGAAGCCGCCCGGGCCGACGCCCCCGAGGCCAAAGCGATCTTCGAAAAGCTCTCGCGCTTTGAAGAAACCCACATGGTCCTTATCGGCGATCTGATGAAGAAGATGGCGTAACGCAATCGGGCAGGTATTTAGCCCGCCGCACCTTAACGACATCAAAGACTTTCAAAGAAAAACCCCCGTCGAGTTGAAAGGCGGGGGTTTAATATCGCGTAGGCGGCGTACATTTCTGTGCGCCGCAGATGCTTATTTTACAGACATGGTGCTGTAGGGGTAAAACTGATATACAAATAGTCGATCAGGGCCGAAAGATCGGCGATATCCAGACTGCCAGCCAAATCGCCATCGCAATTTCCTTCTGCGGGACAACACAGTGGCGTGAATGAAATGTACAGATAGTCGATCAACGCGGCAAGATCGCTAATATCGACGCCGTCAGCCGGATCGCAATCGGTATTACCGGTCAGACCAACGCAACATGTGACGACAGTACCGCCGGTGATAACGAATGACAGATCAAGCGACTGAGTAAAAAACGGCGGTTCGTACAAATCAACCCACGGGGCCGGTGGCGGAGTGAATGGCGTTCCTTGTCGTATGCGACCGATGCCGGTGGACGAGCCGGACATTCCCGCAAATGGTCCTCCGGGATTGCCGACAAAGTCTATTCGATAGGTAATGTCAAAGAAGCTCTCAACATTCCAGTCTCCACCTGTTTGAGTGAGTGTGGTGTGTCCTGGGCTGGGCATACCAAAACTGGTCCCGGCAGTTATGCGCAGAAGGTCGAAATCCGGATCTCCCGGTGGCAATTGTCCCTGCATCCCAAAGAAATCGGTTGGGAATGATTGCGGCGATGAAAACGGCAGACGAGGTCCGTGGTGGGTCATGTTAACGGGGAGCGGCACATTCACCACGCGCGTGTATCCCGTAAACACTCCCGTTCCATTCATCTTAAATTGCATCTGAGCAGTGAATTGCGACTGCGTGCCTCCGAGCCCACCTCCCGGCGACTCGACTACACCCGCAATTGAATGAACAAGCGGCGTGCATTCAATTGTCGTTCCCGGCGGAAGTCCGTTTGAAATAAACCAGAGGTCATTGTTATCGAAGGGACAAAGTGCCGGCTGTGTCGCTGTGCCGCCACCGTTGTCCGGCGCCACGCACGTC
>JBGAWZ010000292.1:0-3479 GCA_044227335.1 Candidatus Zixiibacteriota bacterium
TAAGATAAAGCGGAATGATTGTCACATGCGCCGGAACCATCAGCACCAACAGAGCACTTCCAAAGGCCAGCCTGTTGAGTGCCGATCGATGGCGGGCCAGCGCATATGCAACCATGAAACAGAAGAGGACATTTCCCGCAGTGACAATTATCCCGACAATCACCGAATTGAAAAGCGGCCACAAAATTCCGCCGGCCCCGAAAAGATCGGTGAAATTGGAAAAGGTGAATCCACCGGTCCACGGAATCAATCCCGCCAGATCGGCGTCGCGGGGGAGAAAGGCAACTCGAAACATCCAGAGCATTGGGAAGACGGTTGCCGCAAGCAACAGACACAGCGCGGCGTATCGCGCCGCCAATCCGACTTTCGAACTTCGATTCACCATACCGGCCCACGTCGCTTTAGCAATATCAATTGAGTGATCGAAAAGACCGCGACAATTGCAAAAAGAGTATAGGCAACCGCCGAGGCATAACCAAACCGATACGCGTTGGACAGACCGATATCATACATGAAATAGACAAGCGTCGAACTTTCGAATTTCCCCTTAGTCATCATGAAAATCTCGATAAACACTTGAAACGACTTGATCGAGTTAATAACAATCACAAAGACCGCCACCGGCCGAAGCAAGGGGAGAGTAATGCTGAAAAACTGCCGCGATCTTGACGCCCCGGCAACTTCAGCCGCCTCGTAAAGTTCATCCGGAATCGCTTGTAAGCCGGCCAAGAAGATCAGCATGTAGTAACCGACCGAACTCCAGACATCCATCGCCATGATCGCATACAACGCCGTCCCGCTGTCATACAGGAATCCATTTATCGGCGGAGTTAGACCAACCATCTGAAAGAGCGTCGCGACATACCCGCCCCGGCTGTACAGATTGGTAAAGACCAGCGCGACCACAACCAGCGAGGTAATCCACGGCAGAAAGAGCCCCGACCGGAATACCCCCCGTCCTTTGATTTGCGGATGCACCAACAGCGCCATCACCAGCGCTATGATCGTTGTGGCCGGAATCGTGCCGACGACAAAGATCGCCGTGTTTTTCAGCGCCGACAGAAAGGCCGCGTCACTCATCAACTCGCGGTAATTATCAAATCCTACAAACGAAAACCCCTTGGTCAACAGCTGATAATTGGTCAGACTGAGGAAAAGCGAGAAGACAAGAGGGAATGCAAAAAAAAGCCAGAACGTAACATGCCAGGGTAGCGTAAGAAGATGCGCCACCAACCTCTGCCGGCTCATGGGTGCCTGAGTCGGGCGACCTGAATTTGCGCATTCCGTAAAGCTGTCGCCGGAAGACGACTGCCAAACAGCGCATCCTCAACCGCCTTCTCGATTGCGTCTTCAATTGTCGGCCAATTGGGATCGACCGGCGGATGTTCCGATTGTTTGAGTTGGCGGATAAAAGTCAGCAGGTTCATATTCTGCTGAAAGTACGGATCGGCCTGGGCTTTCACACTCGACGGATTCGCCGAACGGTTGGCTTTGCAAAACTCAACCTGATTTTCCGCCGACGTCAGAAACTTGATAAACTGAATTGCTTCCTTCTGGTGTGGCGACTGAGCGTTGACTGACAAGAATTCACCACCCATAAACGACTTGCCGGGGTACTTCGGACCGGGGATAAACGTGGTCGCGTAATCAATTGTACGCTTTTCCGATTCAATTCTCTTGATCAGCCAATCCCCAGAGACCACATAGGCAACTTTGCCTGCAAGCCAAGCATCTTCAATCCCCCGTTGGTCAGCCACAAATCCCTTATCATGCAAGTCCCGATAGAATTTCAGGGCGTTAATTGCCGCGACTGAGGATAGTATGCAGTACTTGTTGTCATCGGTAAATATCTTCGCGCTATTCGACCAGAAGAACGGCAGGTACTTCTTGTACAGGCGGTGCTTTTCCGGGGCATTCGATCCCCAGCCGAAGTACTGCCCTTTGCCGCGCTCAGTAATCTGGGTGACTGATTCCATCAACGTGGGCCAACTTGTTGGAATTATGTCGCGCGAGAAATTGGCCTTAGTCAGCACATCCTTGTTGATGAATAGCACCCGTGTGCCCAATATCCATGGAAACCCGTATAATTTTCCGTTGAAGTTGGCCAGACCCAGCCCGTCGAAATTGGCCGAGTCGCCACCCAGATCGGCGCTCAGATCAGCCAATCGGTCATTGGCCGCAAACTGCGCGATCCAGTCCGACCCGATCTCCATCAAATCAGGCCCGGCGTTGGCCGCAAAAGCCACCGCCAATTTTTCCTGACCATTGGCCCAGGTCAGATCGGTTACATTCACTTTGATATCCGGATTTTGCCGCTCGAACTCAGCGACCAACTTCATGACTGTCGGCTTAATCTCCGGGTCGGTCCAAAACTGCCACCACTCAATCGTCGTTGCCGCCGTCGAAAGCGAACTCAAGGTTGCAACGAGGGTGAGGCCCATAACACAGCGCGTCAATAGATGTTTCATTTGCTTAATTCTTCCTATCTTCATGGCTGTCAAATAACTTGGCCAAGTGCGACCTGTCCAGCAAAAAATCTTTTTGTTGATACCGGTGGTCTGTCGGCCCTGCTTATGGCGTGCTTATTCACTTGTTGATACTCACTACCACCGATACTGTTTCCTGGTTTGATTCAACCAAGCTCCCGGTCCTGCTTTTTGCTATTGCCGCAATCGCGCTGGTCTTGTACACCACATATTCAAAGCGTGGGAAATCCGGCTTCTTTATCCGCCCAATCAACGGGCTATCGGCGGTCGATGACGCCATCGGGCGCGCCACCGAAATGGCCCGCCCCGTTCTCTACACACCCGGATGGGGGGGAGACATTCAGCGCCCCACCACGCTGGCTTCGCTCAATATCTTGAGCCACATCGCGGAGAGGACCGCCGTCTACGACTGTCCACTCTTATTCCCAACCCACGATCCGGTTATCATGTCGGTCGCGCAGGAGACAGTCAAGGAAAGCTACGCCCGCAGTGGCTTTGCCGACCGGTACCGCGAAGAAAACATCCAATATGTCAGCTCGTCCCAGTTTGGATATGCCGCGGCGGTCGACGGCCTCATCTCTCGCCACAAACCCGCGGCCGTCTTTCTCCTCGGAACCTTCGAGGCCGAATCTCTGATTCTGGCCGAAACCGGAAACACCGTCGGAGCCATTCAAGTCGCCGGTACCGATTCGACTATCCAACTCGCCTTTTTTATTGTCGCCTGTGACTACACTTTGATCGGCGAAGAACTTTTTGCCGCATCCGGATACCTGTCCAAAGACCCGGCGATTTTGGCCTCTGTCCGCGCGCAGGATATTCTCAAACTCGTCCTGGTCGCACTGTTGTGTCTGGCCGCACTGTGGGCCACCGTTGATCCTGCTTCCGACTGGTGGAAATTTTGATCTCGCGCCGACTCCCTCAAATCATCGCGACTGTTTTTGGTGTCGCGCTGTTTCTACTGTACTTTTCTGCCCATCCCACCGCCAAAGCTCT
>JBGAWZ010000293.1:0-3469 GCA_044227335.1 Candidatus Zixiibacteriota bacterium
ACCGGTATCTCGGCCGGTGATCGCGCCAAAACTATACAAGTGCTGGTCAATCTGAACTCGAAAGCCGAAGATCTCGCCCGTCCGGGACACATATTCCCGATTGAAGCACTCCCCGGCGGCGTACTCGCCCGCGCCGGTCACACCGAGGCGTCGGTCGATCTGGCCCGTCTGGCTGGACTATCGCCGGTTGGCGTGATGTGCGAGATCATGGACGACGACGGCACGATGCGCCGCGGCGACCGGCTCTTAGAATTCACGCGCCGTCATAATTTGAAATTGATCGCTATTCGCGATCTGATCGCCTATCGCCACCGGACCGAGCGGCTGGTGACCCGGATGACGACCGTTGATTTTCCAACTGTCCACGGCGATTTCAAGCTACATCTCTATCGATCAGAAATCGACGATCACCATCATCTTGCCCTTACCAAAGGCGATCTCGCCGGCAAGAAAAACGTGTTGGTGCGGGTCCACTCAAGTTGTCTTACCGGCGACGTTTTCGGGTCTTGCCGATGCGACTGCGGTGATCAATTACACACCGCTATGAGGCGAATCGAGACCGAAGGACTGGGTGTTGTGCTGTACATGCGGCAGGAAGGGCGGGGGATCGGGCTGGCCAACAAGATCATGGCGTACAAGTTGCAGGACGAAGGGCGAGACACGGTCGAGGCCAACACCGACCTGGGATTTCAGGCCGATTTGCGAGACTATGGTATCGGAGCGCAAATTCTCGAGGATCTTGGGCTGACCTCGATCCGTCTTTTGACAAATAATCCCAAGAAAGTAGTTGGTTTGCAGGCCTATGGACTCGAAATTGCGGAACGCTTGCCGCTCCAAATTGCGGCGACCGAACACAACAGCAGATATCTGGAAACCAAGCGCGACAAACTTGGGCACCTACTGCAGTTGAAAAAGTAGCGAGGGAGATGTGGCACATAAGAACTTTGAAGGGAAACTCGACGGCGCCGGTGTACGTTGCGCCATTGTCGTCGGGCGGTTTAATAATTTCTTCACCGATAAACTCCGCGATGGCGCGATCGATTGTCTCGTCCGCCACGGCACACCGGTAGAAAGTATCTCAGTCGCGTACGTCCCAGGATCATTTGAAATTCCCCCGGTGGCCGCCCGGATGGCCAAATCAGGACGATTCGACGCAGTACTTTGTCTCGGTGCGATCATCCGCGGCGACACGCCGCACTTTGAATATGTCGCGGCTGAGGCCGCCAAAGGCGTGGCGCAAGTTGCCATGAACGCCCCCGTGCCGGTCATTTTCGGAATTGTCACCGCCGACACGCTTGAACAAGCGGTTGAGCGTTCCGGCACCAAAGCCGGCAACAAGGGATGGGACGCCGCGCTGGCCGCTCTTGAAATGATTAGTTTGTATAAGGCAATTGACTGATGACCAATGATACACAGCGTCGTCTGGCCCGCGAACTGGCATTACAGGGACTGTATGCCTGGGAAAACGGCGAGCTTGAAATTGAACAGATTGAGCAAAAGGTGATTGTCGATGAGTCGGCCTCCGCGCGGACGCTTGATTACGCCCGCGAGTTGTTCCGGCTCACCTGCCGCGATCACGAGAGATGTGACGCGCTCATTACTGAGCTGGCGATCAACTGGAAAGTCAGCCGGATGGCGTCAATTGATCGCAATATCCTTCGTCTCGCAATTACCGAACTAACCGAGATGCCCGATGTCCCGGTCAAAGTCGTCATGAACGAGGCAATCGAGCTGGGAAAGAAATATTCGACCGCCGAGTCATCGTCGTTCATCAACGGCATTCTCGATAAATTCGTGAAAAAGTCGCTGACCCGAACGTAACCAAGCGGCCTACATTCGCCTCGAACTGATGCATCTTTGTAAGCTGGACTTGTACAGTCGAAGCGGTATATTAACCGGCTAAAACGGATGGAGTAAGCCGTCGCGCCTTTGCACCGTAGTTTGCAGGTGACCGGCTGGAATACGGTGCTGAAGAGTCTTTCTGCCAAATTCGATAAAGTCAATGCCGCCGTCGCAGGCGGTGTCTGGCTTGTTATCTTCGCCATCTACGCGCATACCGCCGCGCCGACTGTCTCGTTTTGGGATTGCGGTGAATTCATTGCCACGTGTGCGACTCTCGGCGTACCGCATCCTCCCGGCTCACCGTTGTTCACCCTCATAGGCAGAATCTTCTCGATTATCCCGTTTTACGCCGACATCGCCGCACGTATCAATTTGCTCTCGGCTCTCTGTTCGTCGATTGCGGCACTTTTTGGATATTTGGTGGTAGTTCGAATTCTGCGCCTTTGGTTTGGCCCGGATAATTCAGCACTCTCGCGCGGGCTCGTCTACGCCGGTGGGGCGTGCGGCGCGCTTCTCCTTGCTTTTGGGAAAACGCAATGGTCGAACTCTGTTGAAGCGGAAGTCTATGCTCTGTCGATGCTCCTGTTCTTTGCGGTCATCTGGCTCGCGCTCATTTTTCGCGAGCATGAGGGCACGCCCACGGGCGATCGGGTGACGTTAGCCGCGGTCTTTCTGACTTTCCTCGGGATCGGCGTCCACATGACGACTTTTTTGGTCATGCCCGCGGCCGCATTGATGTTCATCATTCGAAAAGTCGCCCCCGCAAAAGTTTGGTATCTCACTTCGGCCTTCTTTGCCTTTGAACTTTATCTCATCTTTGCACTTTCGAAACACTCCTTCGATACACCGCATTATGTACCGTTGGTGATTGTGTTTGTCGCATACGTCATGTACGCCCTCACCTTTGAGAAACTACCCCGACCGGTACTGATAGTTGGAGCCGGACTACTACTAAGTTGTATTTCTGCGCTATCGGCGGTATCACCCGCATACGCCGCATTTTACAATGTGGTTGGAGTGGTCGCTTTGGTTTGTGTTGCCAGCTATGCCGGTTGGCTTGCAATGACGGCCATCCGTCAACAGAATACGGGGGAGCCCACTCATCACAGCCAGATGGTCCCGGCGATATTTGTCGGAGCGGCTCTCGTGATGAGCGGGATTTTGCTTCTCAATCTATACGGCTTCACTGCCTTCTTATTGATCACGATTCTCGGAGTACTGTTTCTTGCCCTTGTTATCTGGCGGCATATCAACGTGCCAATGCTCATCGCGATCGCTTCGTGCTCCTTGGTGATGGTCGGGATACTGGAATATTTGTGGGGTTCGCTGATCGGCATGATCGGCATTGCCGCCTACGGCATCGTTGTCAAGAACTCCGCCTGGCGCACGGCCATTCTGATCCCCGTAATCGCGTTCATCGGTTTCTCCGTGCATCTTTCTATTCCCATCCGGTCAGCGCAGAATCCCTCGATCAACGAGAACAAGCCGGACAATTTCAAAACGATGGTCAGCTATCTCGAGCGCAAACAGTACGGCTCTCAGTCGATGATTGAGCGGATGTTCGAGCGGCGGGGGGAGTGGATCAATCAGTTCGGCAACTTCCGCCGAATGGGCTTCTGGGGATTTC
>JBGAWZ010000294.1:0-3463 GCA_044227335.1 Candidatus Zixiibacteriota bacterium
AAGATGAGTGAACGCCGCTCAATTGTTGTCGTATCTGATTCAGACAGTTCTTCTTTCTCTACGCCCGTTTCAATATCCCGCTCGCGGCTCGCCGGATCGAAAGTTCCGTCGGCGACATTGAGTTTGGACATGAGCCGCGCCGCCATTGCCGGATCGGTCAGATTGAGCATAGTTTGCGCCTGCGAGGCAGTGGCCGCCATCAACTCGTCGATTTCGGTCAACTTCGGAAGCGCATCCAAAGCCGAAAGCCCGAAGAATTTCAAGAACTCATCGGTAGTCCCATATTGGAGCGGCTTGCCGACTCCTTTGGCTCGACCGGTTATCGAAACCATGTTGCGTTCGAGCAACGTGTGAAGCACACCATCGGAAGCCACCCCGCGGATATGTTCTATCTCCGACTTGGTCACCGGTTGCTTGTAAGCGATTATCGCAAGCGTTTCGAGAGCCGCTTGAGTCAGGCGAAGTTTGCGGTGACGAGTGAACAGTTCCTCGACATATCCGGTGTACTCCGAAAGGACATAGAATTGATATCCACCCGCAATCTCACGAATCCGGAACGAAGAATTCCCCTCGGAATATCTCGTATTCAATTCGGCAACCGCCTGCGCAGCTTTCGATGGCGTCAGGTCCGGAATCACCCCGCAAATTTTTCCAACCGCAAGCGGTTCGGGCGAGGCCAGCACCAGCGCTTCGATTGCGCCATGTATCGACGAAGTTGCGTTCATGAAAATTCTCCTTTGTCTTCGGTCACTCCGGCCAGCTCCATTGAATCCTCAAGCGGGCTGTCGTCGGTGAATCGCTCACCACGGTAGATGCGCATCTCGGCAAACGGCCACGACTGCTCGACAGAAATCCGCCGCACTCGCGCCAGTTCCAGCACTGCTATAAATGTTACTACCGCCATTATTTTTGTCGGCGCTTCCTGGCAGAGTTGCCGGAAAGTCGCCATTTCTTCCTCAGTCAATTGCCCAAGCACGGCCGCGATTCGTTCATCCATCGAGGTCTCTTCAGGCACAACCTGATGGAATATCTCGTTGCGACGGGTAGTCAAGAGCGTCCGGTAGGCGCTCATCAAGTCAAACAGCGTCGTCGCAGGGGACAAATCGATCTTCACCGATACATTGGTCGCCAGCGCCGGCGGCACATAGACCTGCTCTTCGCGAAGCGCCCGCTCGCGAAGTCCCTCCGACGCTTCTTTGTACTTCTTATACTCAACCAGCGCCAGAATTAGTTCTTCGCGCGGATCGGGTTCGTCCGGATCGTTCTCATCGCGCGGAAGCAACAGCTTGGTCTTTATGCGAATCAATGTTGCCGCCATCAGCACGAATTCCCCGGCAACTTCAAGATCAAGCGTTTGAATAAGCTCGATATATTTGAGATACTGCTTGGTGATTCGCGAGATCGGGATATCGTAGATATCGACTTCTTCCTGCTTGATCAGATAGAGCAGGAGATCCATCGGCCCGCTGAAGACATCAAGATGTACTTGGTATCCTTCGCTGGTGGTCTCTGTAATCGTATCGTTTAGCATCATTATTTCCTATAATCCATCTTCATCGCGGCGCGCACTTTCCCCATCACATTCTGCGCTCTCTGCCGCGCCCGCTCCGCGCCGGTCTTAAGGACATCCCACACAAAATCCGGCTGTTTCACAAGTTCTGCCCGCTTCTGGCGAATCGGCGCCAACGCGCCATTTAGGTTGCCGACCAGTTTCATCTTACAATCGACACAACCTAACGCCCCGGAGCGACAACCGGAAGTAATTTCATTCTCCGTGGTCGCTTTGTCGGTGTAAATCCGATGTAACAGATACACCGGACAAACCTCCGGTGTTCCCGGGTCCCCTTGGCGCAATTTCTTGGGATCGGTGAAATACCCGCGCAGGATCTTCTCGGTCTGCTGTTCAGTCGCTTCAATCGGGATATGGTTCCCGTACGACTTGGACATCTTCCGGTTGTCCGATCCCAGAATCAGCGGGATAGTTGTAAACATCGCCTCCGGCTCGGCAAATACCTTCTTATATGTGGTATTGAACCGCTTAGCCAGATCGTTGGCCAGCCAGATATGCTTTTCCTGATCTTTCCCCACCGGCACTTTGTTGGCGTTGTAGAGGCAGATATCCGCCGCCTGTAGCACCGGGTACCCCAGGAATCCGTAGGAGTCGAGCGTGTCTTTCTTCTCCTGATAGGTAGGCAGGCGAGTCAGAGTCGGCACCGTAATCATCGCCGAAAAGAGCCAATGCAACTCGACATGCTCTTTGACTTCCGACTGAATAAAGACCGCGCACTTCTCCGGATCGATCCCGGCCGCAAGCCAATCGATCGCCATCTGATAGATATTGTCTTTTAGCTTACTGGTATCTTCCCATTCGCCGGTCAGCGCATGCCAGTCGACAATGCAGAGATACATCCAGTACTGATCCTGCAAACGCACCCAATTGCGCAGAGCACCTTCGAGATTCCCAATATGCAACGCCCCGGTCGGTTGCATCCCCGAAAGAATGGTCTCTTTCTTGGCGGGCGCAGTCGCTGGCGCTATTTGCGTCTCGGGCTTTGTCGTCTCTGCAATTGCCATGTTTTCACAGTAGGTCGGGTTGACGATCCGGTTCGCCTTCGGCGAAACGGTTTGGCTACCCGACATCTTCTCCCAATCGTGTCGGGTAGTCTGCGTTCCGCAAGCGGAACTTGCCAACCCGACCTACAATTTCCTGCCGAAATCCCTAAGGTTCCGGCACTTACATGGCGACCTACCCTCCCGGGCAGACCACCCCAATCAGACGGGCCAGTTTACCCCCTCACAACACTCAAATCAACTAAAATTGGGGGGTAGAGTATATCGTCATTGACGGATTTCGAGCATGGCATATATTCGACATGTACATCGATAACTGCGACGACAACTGAATCCGTTTTGGGAAAGGTTCGACGATGCGTACGTTTGTCCGCCTCTTCGCCGTAGTTATTTGTATTCTCTTCTCCGGCTGTTCAGACACGCCCGCGCCGACGGACGGAAAAGGCCGAATTCCCCATGTAGAGCAGGAAGCTGAATGGCTGGTTGTCAAAATCGGAGAATGGCGGCGATTGTCGGAAGAAATGTGGCTGAGCTTCTACGGTAACCCAGCGTATGTGGTGGAAGGACGAGCCGCTTGCAACTACTATATAGCGGAAATAGCAAAATATACGGACTCGGAAATTGAATTTGGTAGTGTGCGGATGACCGCATTGGGTTGTCCTGACGACCTTGAGCATATGGACGACGAATTTGCAAATGCCCTCAGGTCAACTAGGTATTACAAGAAGAGTCCGGACAGGATGGAGTTTTTCGACGCGCAGAATCATACGACAATTCTATTCCACGCCGTGAATCAATGGCCGGGTAGTCACTAGATTGCGAAATGTGAATGAGATCGAAGCATCGAAGGTGATCGACTAGCCCCCCGCTTCAATCCATAAACAAATACTGC
>JBGAWZ010000006.1:0-15672 GCA_044227335.1 Candidatus Zixiibacteriota bacterium
CGTTCGCGAGTGATCGCCCGACCAGATGGAATGCATAAGATCGCGTCAATCTCGTCGGCGGTAGAGCATGCGAGGGTCGTAATTATAGCGATACCCGATCATGAGCATTCTCGGGTGTTCAAAGCGGATATCGAGCGGTCGCTTACTCGCGGTTCCACTCTGGTTTTTCTGCATGGGCTTTCGGTCCATTTCGGATCGGTAAAGCCGCCGAAAACGAGCGATGTCATATTGATCGCGCCGCATGCACCGGGTGTGGCCCTTCGGGAGAAATTTCTGACCGATAAATCTGTCTCTGCCTTTGTCGCTGTGGCGAATAATCGCAGTGGCGAGGGGTGGAAAACCGCCCGAGCGGTGGCTACGGGGATCGGCATTTCTCCCAAAAACTTGATTAAGACTACATTTGCGCACGAAGCCGTTGGCGATATTTTCGGCGAACAGGCAGTGCTGTGCGGCGGACTGGCTATGCTCATCAAGCACGGTTTTGACACGCTGGTTGCGCGCGGAATTCCGCCCGACAATGCCTGGCTCGAAGTTGCCCACCAACTCGATCTGATTGTCGGATTGGTCAAGCAATACGGAATAGCGGGGATGTTTGATCGTGTCTCTGTCGCGGCCCGCTACGGCTCGCTACACACCGGACCATTTCTACTAGACCAGTCTGTAAAGAGGCGAATGACCGAAACGCTCAAAGAAATCGAATCGGGCAAGTTCGCCCGGTCTCTGGCGGCTTCGACACCCACTGACCTAAGAAAACTCCGCCGCAAACTGTCGGCTCTGACGAGTCCGAAACTGGAAAAATCCGCCCGGAAATTTGCCCGCAAACGCCGCTGATTTGTCGTAACTCCAACTCAATCTAGGGGCTAGCTCGGTCCGAACCCGCCGGCTTCCTTCTACTTGTCATGTGAAAAAAATCACCAATCTTTGTTGTAAGTCGTTACCTGTGACAATCTCGTGACAAAACAATACCAGTATTATGCAGATTTGACCCGACGATAAAGTCAAAGACGAAACTAATGGAATTGATACATGAATGCTAAGTCAGTCCTGTTTTCCTTCTTCCTTCTGATAGCTCCAAACCTGCAGGCGGCTGACCTCGTTGGTCGGGCTGTCGATATTGCCACCGGCGGGGCGATCGGCGATGTCAATGTGCGAGTCATTGAACTAAATAAGACTATTTCCACCGACCGCCACGGCGAGTTTCGGCTCAAGAATCTCCCCGATGGCACCTACCGTCTGATGGCAACCCATGTTGGATACGAAATCAGCGACACAATCACTGTGACTATTCCGTCGACCTCAAACGCCGTGGTCTCGCTCAAATCAACACCATGGGTGCTTGATAATGTGGTGGTCACCGGAACGCGTTCACCGCATCTGCTCAAAGATGTTCCGGTGCAGACCGAGGTAGTCTCGCGCAAAGATTTCGACAAGACCGGCGCGACTACTGTCGACGAAGCGCTTAACTCCTCGGTCGGTATTCAGGTGGACAACGATCTGTCGGGTCGCGGCGCGACTATACGCGGCATTCAAGGTGACCGTGTACTAGTCCTTGTCGACGGCGAGCGTGCTGTCGGCCGGGTGCGCGGGTCAATCGATCTGGAACAGTTTGCTCTCACGAATGTCGAGCAGATTGAAGTTGTCAAAGGCACCGGCTCGACTCTCTATGGATCGGATGCCATGGGCGGTGTGATCAATATTATTACGCGCCGTCCGCCGGAAGAACACCGGAGCGGGACCCTGTATGCAGATTTCGGATCATTCGGGACCTCCAGTCCGACCGGCGAAGTTCGCTATGGTAAGAACGGAATTGGACTGACTCTCGGGGCCAAAGGGTATGTCACACGCGGCTTTGATCTGGACAAATCGACTCCCGCCACCAACGGTCAGGATGAGATCAAGCGATTCAACGGCGACTCGCGCTTCAACTGGAAACTATCTCCCCAATGGACACTGGGAGCCTCGGCCCGGTACATGTCGGAAAAACGGAACTGGATCGAATCGGAATACTGGCCGCCGCTGACTTTCATCTACGACGACGACGAACTGAACCGTCGCTACGAAGGCGCAGTCGATCTGGCCTTTCTCTCCGGCGAGCGATACAACATGAAACTGAAGTTGTCGGGCACCCACTACACCCATCGCTGGAATAAAGTTGATCGCGAATCAGGGACCTGGGTCGATACCTCGAAGACGACGGATGACTTTGTTGAGGCGTCGTACCACTCCAATTATGTGATTGGCCAGGGGCATGTCGCCACCTATGGGTTCAACTATAGTCGGACTGCGCTGACGTCGCAGGAGCTGGCCGGATCGAACCATGCCGACAATGCGGGTGCAGGGTATCTCAGCTACGAGTACTCGCCGTTCAAATCACTCGCCTCGGTGGTGGGTGTGCGCTATGAACGTCACACCTCATGGGGCGGTAGGTTTAATCCGTCGTTTAATTTGATGTATTCAAAGTCCGACCGGTTCAAACTGCGCGGCATGCTGGCCTATGGTTTCCGGGCGCCGTCGATCAAAGAACAGTATTTTACTTTCGATCATACCGCCGCCGGATATGTGGTGTATGGCGGTGAGGTTGCTCTCCCGCCGGACATTTCCATTCCGGAAAACATGTCGTTCAAGCCGCTGGTCGAGGAAAACGCCATCAACAGTTCGATCTCGGCTGAATTTTCCTACGGATCAATCGGACTTCACCGGATCACCTATTTCTACAATCACATCGAGGATATGATCGATTTCGTCCTTCTCGGATTTACGCCGACTTACTGGCGCGGAGTCTACATCTATCAGAATATCGACCGGGCAATCACACAAGGGATCGAATGGGAATCCCGCGTCAAAGCCAGCAATCATTTCGATCTGTCGTTTTCGTACAACTATCTCTACTCGCGAAATCTGGGGACCGGCGAAAAGCTGGTCAACCGCCCCGACCACACGGGTAAAGTGTCGGCCACCTGGCATACGCTCTCGAAAAAATTCGCAGTTACGGTGTGGGGAGATTATCAGTCGCGCAAGCTTTGGGTGGCTCGCACCAACACTGGCGGAAACGAAGGCGACGCCAGCTACGCACCGCATCGCGCCGAGCTGAATATCGATCTGTCGCAGAAGCTCACAACCGATGTACGGCTCTCATTACATGTAGTCAATTTGTTCAACTATACCAATGTCACGTACGGATACTGGCCCGGGCGCCAGGTAGTCGCGGGCGTGAGATACGATTTAGGGATTTAACATTACTTTTTTGGAGGTTTACACACAGTATGCGTACACAACTGAAATGGACAGCCGCGATCATAATGGTCGCAGTCTCACTCTTGCTTGGAGCAGGATGCTCGGATAATTCGACACCGACCGGCAACAACGGCCCGGCCCCGACCGGCAGTACCCAGTGGTCATCGGCGGAAAACGTCTACCGCTCGTCAGTTGATGCTTCCAGTTCATCCGAGTTCATCTACTATTCCTTTACTTCCAAAGACACCCTTACTTCCGGTGTGCCAAAGCAGGTGACTGGAACCAATTGGGATATCGCGTTTCGTCGCACCGAGATTAAACTCAACGGCGGCGCGTCGTCGGGCGGCGGAACAGTGGTCGGAATGCAACTTGATTCCGGCATGGCTGTCAGCGGCGTGACGGCCGCAGACACGACCGGCAAGAGCTGGGTAACCGACAACATCAACTACGCGGTGGACCAGTGGTATAGCTACAATTCAATGACCCATCAACTTGACATGACTCGCTGGGTATATTCGATGGTCGATGCCACCGCTCATCACTATGTCAAATTCCGCATCGACTCGATTGTTGGCGCCGGCATGCCGCCGAGCATGGGAACAGTCTGGATTTCGTATTACTACAACCCCACAGTCGACGATAAAGCGCTCGATGGCACAGTTGTCACCGCCGCGATTACGGTCGGCACCGGAACAGGATATTTCGATTTTTCATCGGCCACGCAAGTAACACCGTCGAGCTCCGCCTCCACTGAGTGGGACATTGCATTTAACAACTACGATTGCAAGCTAAATAGCGGCCCGAACGGAATAGGCAAATGCGCCGCTTTTGATGCTTTTACTGAGCTGACCGATAAGACAGACATCAACGCCCTGACAGTCCACCCCACTGGCGCAACCATGTTCCCCGATCAAGCCAGTTCGGTTTTTGAGCACGATGATGTTACCTGGTATAACTATACTGGAGCGCCTCTTCACCAAATCCTCTCTAAAGGATTTGTGTACATCATCAAGAGCCAAGACAAGCTGTACAAGCTGAAAATTGAGGGGTACTATGCGAATGTCAGTGGCGCGGCAGTGAGCGGCCACTACACGTTTGTGTGGAACGAATTACTTTAAGTCAGCATCTTCGCCCGACACCATCGAATTCCCCCGCTTCGCATTAGAGGCGGGGGATTATTATTCCTGTGCGCCGGCTTTGCAGTTCGTGGCGCACGAGACTAGCCATGTGGCTGGACCTTGTGGCTTCGCCTCTTCTGTTTGAGAGTATTCGAAGGCAGTCACGCCCAATTTCACACTCAACTGGCAGGGCACACGCTGTTCCCCAAACGCCGACACCGCAAGAGCTACCGGAACGGAATAAAGAACAAATTTCACCCGCATCCGCCTGTTCAAATACTGAACAGGGTTGCATACTTTCACAAACGCAAACTTTGCGTTCGCACTCAAGGCACAAATCTGTTGTCCGGCAATATCTTAAATCGGCTCCAAACGGGGACTATTTGGGGCATGGCGATTGCTCAATAGCCGGTCGACCAAATACAGAACTGATGTACCAGTTTTGTTAGACCAGCCCCCGACTAACCACCGGGGGCATTTTTACGCCGGGGGCGCGCCTTGGGGCTTCGCCGCTTTCCATCGAGAGTGGATCTAGATTTTGTCGTATGTCGCTCGCGTCTTTGCGGGTGATATTTACGTGCTTACCGTGGTGTCGGACTGCCTCACCCGACACTAATGCGGCCAGTTGGGGAGGCCTGACACCGAATGAATGTGACTGCGCGAACTTCATGTTACGGCGTATACTCTCGGTCGGTGAAGCAAGCGACAGAAGATGAAAGGGTACGCAAGTTGACCAGTAGAAAAACAGACAAGACACGATGCGCCTGGTGCGGCGAAACCCCGGCGATGATCGACTATCACGACACAGAATGGGGAGTGCCGGTACACGACGACCGGACATTATTTGAATTTCTGATTCTCGAAGGAGCGCAGGCCGGGCTGTCGTGGCAAACTGTTTTGAACAAGCGGGAAAACTATCGCAAGGCATTTGACAACTTCGATCCACGCAAAGTAGCCAAGTACACAGAGAAAGATGTTGCGCGACTACTGGCCGATGCCGGCATCGTGCGCAACCGGCTCAAAGTCGCCGCGACAATACAAAACGCCAGGGAGTATTTGGCGGTGCAAAAGGAGTTTGGCTCGTTCGACACTTACATCTGGCAGTTTGTGAACGGCCGAACAATCGACAAGAAAATCAGGACGATCAAAGATATCCCTGCGACAAGCAAAGAATCAGACGCTATGAGCAAAGACCTGCAAGAAAAGGGTTTCAAATTTGTCGGGTCGACTATCTGCTATGCCTTCATGCAGGCGGTGGGGATGGTCAACGATCACGAAGTGGGGTGTTTTCGTTACACAGAAGTCAAGCGCCTGAGGGTTGTTAGTAAAATCAGGTAGGATTCAAAAAGCGGACGAGGCGAGATTGCTTCGCCGCGCCCTTCGACAAGCTCAGGGTGACGCCGCGTCTCGCAATGACGATCTGTTGGGCCAAGGTTTCAAATTCTGGGATCCCACCGCAAGCGGTGGGGCACCCAAGACTGAGAAAATACTCGGTCGTATTAAAGATTGATTCGCCGCTCCTTCTCCCCTACTTTTGGCCGACTATGGATCCCAAAGCAAAGAAAGTTCTCGCGGTTTTGGGTGTACTCTTGCTGGCGGCCGGCGTCTGGTTTACCTGGTCGACTTTCAAGCCGCTCACTCCCGAAGAAAAACTCGCCAAGATCATCTTTTTGGAGAATCGTCGCGACTGTTCCAAAGAGCTGATCAATTTCCTCTCCGATGATTCTCCCGAAACGCGCACTCGCGCGGCGCTGGCAGTCGGACGGATCGGCGCACCTAAATCAGGCGAACATTTGTACCAACTGCTCAAAGATCAATCGCTCGATGTCGCTTCCACCGCCGCCTTCGCGCTGGGGTTGACTTCGGAACATGAATATGCGCGCAAGTTGTTGGAAGTCGCCAATGACCTGCCGACACAAGTAGCGGCTTGGGCGGTCCGCTCGGGCGGGCGACTGGCCGATTCGACAATGACTGATATTGGAAACGACATCGCCGATTATCTTCTGCATCCAGCCCCCGAGGTACGCGAGGCCGCCTGTTATGCTATCTACTATGCGAAAGCCAAAGACGCCGCCTCGCAATTGGTGACGTTTGTCAAAACCGAAGCGGATACAGCGGTCAAGGCGGCGGGACTTTTCACTCTTGCGCGGCTCGGCATCGACGCCGGTACGCCGGTCTTTGTCGACTATCTGGCCGACCCCGATCCCTACTTGCGTGCGTTGGCGGTGCGTGGACTGGGCCGATCAACCTCGCCCGAGACTGAGCATTACCTTGAGATCGCGCTCAACGACGGCGACAAGAAAGTAGTCGCGCAGGCGGTCGCCTCGCTGGGTGACAAAAAGTCACTGTCGGCGTCGCAGAGATTGGGCCAGCGGCTGAATCTCGAAACCGACGAGAAGTTGATACTCGAACTCATCACCGCTCTGCAAAAACAGAATAGTGATCAGGGGTTGGCCGCGGCCAATACACAGGTAATGACCGGCGGAAGTGTCAACATAGTAGCGGCGGCGTTGCCATATCTGGCAACTATCCAAAAAGACAAAGTGATGTCGTTGCTTGACTCGCTGTTAAACGGCAAACCCGATTCAAAAATTCGCAGTGCGGCCGCGGAGTCGTATGGACTTCTGAACAAGACCAGCGTGGTGCCTCGATTAGCCGGACTTTTCGCCGACGAAGACCCCGATGTCCGCGCGGCGGCCTTCGATCAGCTCTACACACTGGACACCGCCAACCGCTCGTTTTATTTGACCAAAGCGCTGGCCGATCCTGACTATATGCTGGTCGTGGTCGCGCTTGATAAAATCGCCACCGACACCCTCAAACAATACCTGCCGACTCTGAATCAACTGATCAAACAGGGAGCAAGTGTCGACCGGGATGTGCGCCGCTCGGCCATTGACGCCCTCAAATCGTTTATCACTGCCGGTGTGCGGGATACTGCGGTGATGGAAATTCTTGTCACAGCGGCCATTGATCCTGAGTATGTGATCCGTCGTTCGGCCGCCGAAATCTATCGCGATTATTTCAATCAGGACAGGTACTCGATTGTACCGCCCGCTCTGGTGCGTCTTTCCGAGCGGCAAATCAAGTCGGCAATTGACAAATACAAATTCAACCCGACCGCTGCTATCTCAACGTCGAAAGGCGATATCGAAGTCGAACTGTTTTTTGATGTCGCCCCGATGACCGTGCTCAATTTTATCGAGCTGGCCAACAGTGGGTTCTACAACGGCCTTTTGTTTCACCGGGTGGTTCCCAACTTCGTTGTACAGGGTGGCGATCCCCGCGGCGACGGCTGGGGAGGCCCCGATTGGTATATCAGGTGTGAGTATTCGACCGAAAAATACAAACTCGGCACCCTCGGTGTGGCGACCTCCGGAAAAGACACCGGTGGTTCACAGTTTTTCATCACCCTTTCGCCTCAGCCGCATTTGGATTCCCGGTACACAGTCTTTGGCGAGGTAACCAAGGGGATGGAAATTGCCGATTTGATCGTCAAGGGGGATATGATTTCGAAGATTACGATTTATGAGAGGAAGTCATGAATAGTCGATTTCGTGTGGCAGTTTGTTTCGTCTGTGCGGTGGCATCAGCAATGGCGGTATTGTCACCCAATGTAAAGAGTCAGGTAACACCGGGCGTTGATCCCGAGGCGCTGATTGAACAGATCGTGGCGACCGATGGACATCAGCGGGCCGAGGTACACGATGTCACTTTTGAATCGCAGTATATCGAAGGTGAAGAAACCAACAAGGGGTTCAAAGAGAAGGCCCGCTTTAACAAACGGGTGCAGATCAAATATTTTAAGGATACCGCCTGGTACCACGAGGAATACCTCGAGTATTACAAGGAAGGCGAACTCAAGAGCATGAAAGAATGCGCCGAGGCCGGCCGGGAGAAGATGGCCAAAAAGAAACGGCGCAAATCCAAAGATATTTCGTACAACATGGTCGAGCCATTTTATGCGGCTAAACGTCCGCTGTACGAAATTACCTACAAAGGCATAGCCGAGGACAAAATCGACGGCCGCAGTTGCCACCATTTTGTCGTCAAAGCAAAAGAACCGGACGAACAATTGGTCAATGGTGACTATTACTTTGAAGGCGAGACCTTTCATCTGGCGAAAGTCGATTTTTCTCCCTCCAAAATGATGCACACGATCTGGTTCAATTTCAGCAAGCTCAACATGTCGATCACCTACTCCCCCACCGCCGAAGGTTGGTGGCTCCCGAGTCAGTTTTTCATCGAAGGGAAAGCCAAGGCGACCCTATTCATAGGCGTGAAATTTGGCGGGACGGAATATTTCCGCAGTCCGGTTGTCAACTCCGGGCTGGACGACAAACTGTTTGAGGTCGCCAGTGACAACTGACGGGCCAATCAAAACCCATCTGGTGCGCGTGGCGGTGCCGGAAGGAACCAATGTCATTTTCGGGCAGGCCCATTTTATCAAGACGGTCGAGGATATGTACGAAGCGCTGGTCGCATCGGCTCCGACACTCAGCTTTGGCATCGCTTTTTGCGAGGCCTCGGGCAAACGACTGGTGCGCACCGACGGTAATAATCCCAAACTGATTGAACGGGCGCAGTCCGCGGCCTTCGATGTTGCCTGTGGTCACACCTTTTTTGTCTATCTGGAGAACGGCTTCCCAATAAATGTGCTCAACCGGATTAAAGCGCTCGACGAAGTCTGCCGGATCTTTTGCGCGACCGCTAATCCACTCCAGGTTGTGGTCGCCGAATCTGATCAGGGGCGGGGTGTGCTGGGGGTAATCGACGGCGAGCCGCCGCTTGGAATAGAATCAGAAGCGGACCGCAAGGACCGCCAGGCCTTTTTGCGAACAATCGGATATAAGCGTGGATAGTCGGCAGACGGGGACGTCTGCCTTGTATCAAAATACTAACGCGGCGCAGAAGAATGTACGCCCCGCACAACTAATGGATACATATGCGATTTGAATTGGAACGGTCACAGACCGAAAAGCTGATTATCGAGGACTCGGAATTCAAAGGGCGACAACTGGTCAATATGCGGATTTTCTTTCTGGGTGATAACGAGGAGTGGTTACCGACCAAAAAGGGGATTACTTTCAAGCGCGAACAACTCGACGACGTGCTTGGCTTTCTCAATCAAATCAAAAACGGCAAATAGTTGCCGGCCCGCGCCAGCCCATGTTTGTTTTTGCCAACGACAAAGAACGACTCTATTCGCACTTCCAAAAAGACCCGGTCCTTTTTGCATACCATATTGGCGATCTGGATGATTTCTTCTTCGCGCAGTGCCAGTGGGCGGCTGGCTATACGACAAGGCGTCACCCGATTGTCCAGGATGTTGTGCTCATTTATCATGGGGGCAAGATTCCGACAGTCATGGCGTTTGGTGTCGAGCGCGGCTACCCGGATTTATTAGCCGAAACTCTTGATATTCTGCCCGACCGGTTCTTCTGCCATTTTCAAGAAGAGTGCCGCCCTGTGATCGCATCCCAGTACGATATCGAGCCACTCGGCACGCACTTGAAAATGAAATTGGACAGATTGAAACATACAGTGCAGTCAAGCGACCCGGAGTTGATCACGCTTACCTCTACCGACCTGCCGGAGCTGGAGATGTTCTATCAAAGCGCTTATCCGGGGAATTATTTCATGCCGCGCATGCTTGATACCGGATGGTACCGGGGGATTCGCTATGATGGCAAGATTGCCGCAGTTGCGGGGGTACATGTCGTCTCAGATCCATACAAAATTGCGGTTCTGGGCAATATAGCTACGGACCCGGCTCACCGGGGAAAACACTTAGCCACTTGTGTGACCGGCGGACTTACCGATGAGCTGAACAGTCAGGGAAAACTGGTCTGCCTAAATGTGAAAGGCGACAATACTCAGGCCATCAAATGTTACGGGCGGCTGGGCTTTGTCAAAGTCCACACCTACGAAGAAGCGATCTGCTGTCGGCGGTCGTAATTCGGTCAGTTGACATCATTCAACAAATCGACAAGATTGACTTGGCGGAGTAGCGGCGCACAGGGTGTGAATCCGCCATTGCAGACGACCTGAGCGCGGCAGGAAACAAATGTCCAATCCGAACAAACTGATCATTTCGCGCTGGCACCTTGACTGCATCACGCAACAGGGTGATTTCTTTTTGGGCGAGACAATCTCGGTGCGCTCGGGGTCGGTGCAGATCAACCTAGTCAGCGGTATCAGTGGGCTTAAACAGACAGTGGATCGAAAACTGACGGTTGCATTCAAAGAAGTTCTCCCGCTTGTCACCGGACCGGAAATAAACTGGATTTGTCCACCGCTCCAATTGGCTGGTCGGTGGGATGCGATCGTTCCCAAATTCGAACGAACACTCTTTGCCGATGAACACCAGATCATCGATTGGCACTGCGTCGGCCCGAAAGCCAAAGTCAAATTGCAGATGGGCGCCGACAAATCACTCATCGGGATGGGGTATGTCGATCATGTGCGAATCGCCGCCGAGGACTGGAGCGCGCCGATCAGTGAAATCCGATTTGGGCGGTTTTTGACAGAACAAGAAAGCTGTATCTGGATCAATCTCGACGGTATCTTTTCGCGCCCGTGGGTCTGGCGAAACGGAGTTGAACAGCCGCTGGCCGCAGTGAGCGACGATCTGGTGACGCTCGGCGATGGTCACACGCTCGGTCTTGTACACAAACACCCGATTCGTCAAGGACAGTTCGGTGACACGGTTGTACAGTCACTTCCGGCGCTTCGTCCGCTGGTGCCGCGCGGAATGGCCGAGATATTTGAAAGCACTTGGATGAGCAAAGGGACTTTGCTTAAGAGCACCGACAAAATAGATTCGGGCTGGGTGCTCCATCAGCTTGTTCGATTTCCGAAATAGTTGCTACGCGATAAGCCAGAGCCAAAAGGCGGCGAACGCCAGTGAGGCGACAGTTACAGGCACACCGACACGGGCGTGGGCGCGCCATCCGATTTTGACTCCCAGCGCGGCGGCCTGATCAATCACAATAATATTGGCAATCGATCCGACAATCAAAAGATTCCCCGCAAATGTACTTCCGACCGCGAGCACCACCCCGGCCATTGGATGGGTCGCCATCGGCAATAAGAGCATGGTCGACGGGACGTTAGAAACGAGGTTGGATAGGACAATTGCCGCCGAAAGAAGTACCGGCGGTTGGTGCAGATCAATACCTGCGGCCGACAGCGATGACATCATTGTTGCAAGTATTCCCGAGCTGGAGAGGGCATAGTTGACAATGAACAGCCCGATGAACAAGACCAGAAGTTGCCAGTCGACATGACCGAGCATCTGGCGCGAGGCCATCTTTCGGCTGGCCAAAATGAGACCGGCGGCGGCCAGTGCCACTATGTCTCTCGGCCAATCGGTAAAGAGAAAGACGGACATTAACGCCACAATGATTCCGGCCCCTTTGAGCGTCTGCCAAAGATTGAATGGCTGTGACTCAGCCAGTAACGCGTGCGACGGATATTCCCACTTCCCTCTCCAAAGATAGGCGATGACCGCCCAGACGATGACCAGTCCGACTATCACCGGTACAATCGCCTGTACAAGAAAACCGGCAAATGGTAACTGCAGTCGTTGCCCAATCAACATATTTTGCGGATTGCCAATGATCGTAGCGGCCGAGCCAACATTGGCTGAACAGGCGAGCGCCAGCGCAAAAGGGATGGCATCAAGACTCCGGCGGCGACAAAGGACGATCAGTACCGGAGTCATAGCCAACACTACAATGTCGTTAGCCAGAATGGCCGATAAGATAGCTGAGACAACGATCAGCACTGCCAACATCGACGAAGGTGATAGCCTCGATGCCGCGAGCTTGTAAACGATCTTGGTGTAAGCGCCGCCTAATCGGAACTGCGCGGAGATAACCATCAAGCCGAACAAGAGGCCAATAGTGGAAACATCGATCGCATCCCAAGCGTCTTGGGGTGTGACCTTGTCGAAAGCCAGAAGCGCAATCGCCCCAAGCAACGCCACTCCAGTGCGATCAAGAGCCAGACCGGGGATGCGGCCGAGGATCATGCCGGCGTAGACGAAGATGAAGATCAGAAGTACAGTGGTGTCCACAGTGAGGCGGGCGAAAAGGTTGAATCCATTGGACGACAATTTGTGGAGAAATGGGTGGAGAAATCAACAACAAGCGATGTGAGAAAAAAGAGAGATTGCGACACTCGAAGACGCGCTCGAAATGACTGATCAACTGACGTATTGCTCTAGTAGGGTGGGTCCTTCTGAGGCCCCGCGATCCGTCGTCATTCTATTTGGCCGAGTGCGCCAAGCTTAATACGCAATTCATTCAACTCACTCTCGGCATCAGAATCGAACACTACACCGCTTCCGACTCCGTAGGTCCAGCCCGAATTGGTCCTCTCTGCCGTGCGGATAAGAATTGAAGAAACTGCGCGATCACCCTGCCAGAATCCGACCGAACCGCAATACGCTCCTCGTGGAGTCGGTTCGAGTTTGCAGATATGTTCAAACGCCGCCTGTTTCGGTGCGCCAGTGACCGAGCCGCCGGGATGGAGCGAAGCGAGAACATCGAGAGGCGTGGCACCGTCGATCAGCTCACCTTTTACATCGCTCACCGTCTGAATCGCGTAAGGCAAAGTAATTGTCCGTCGCTCGTTGGTAACTTGCACTGTTCGCGGTTTGCAGACGGGTGTGAGGTCGTTGCGCAACAAATCGGTAATCATCGCCAGCTCGGCGCGATCTTTTTCACTCAGCTCAAGAAAAGAACTGTCACCGGCACGGGCAGTACCTTTCATGGGCTGAGTGTGAACCGTAGAACCATTGACTTCAAAAAACAATTCCGGCGAGGCCGAGATAAATTCTCTGTCACCAGGCAGTCGCACCCAGGCGAAGTATTTCGGTATTCCGTAACGGCAAAGCACTGCCGCCAGATCAGGTGCGGAAATCTGGTTTAACTGCGCGCGTCTGGTGTAGCAGACTTGATAGACATCGCCACGCGCGATTGCCTCTCGGATTTCATCGATGTGCTTGGCATAGTAAGAATCATCGAGTGTGATAACTGGTTTAGTCGACAGCGGGACAAGTTCAATCGAAACTTCCTCAATCCGATCCGCACCGTAACATTCGGGCCGATTACCATCCGATTCAAAAGACGCGAAAACCAGTAACGGGGGCGAAGTCGCCGGTTGCAGGCCCGAAAGAAAAAGCGTACGCCCCCCTGAGAAACCAGGCCCGAGCAGTGCAAACGATTTGATTTTGTCAAATTCAGCTAATGTCACCGGATCGCCTCGAAGAAATCAGCGAGCATGCTTTTTCCGCGCCCTGTTGCATACGAATCAGGATGAAACTGGAGTCCGGCAATCGGCAGTGATTCGTGCTCGATTGCCATCGGGATGCCGTCATCGGTTGTCGCAACTACCCGAAGCGGCGAGTGGACACCAGCCAGCGACAGCGAGTGATAACGCATGACGGTCTGTGTTCCGATAGTGCGCGGGAATAATCGGCTGTGTGCAAAAGCCACTTCGGAAGTCTTGCCGTGCGCCGGGTTCGTTTGGATAAGCTGTGCGCCAAAGGCGAGCCCGATCGCCTGATGTCCCAGGCAGATGCCGAGGGTGGGTATTTTCAGTGTGGCCGCCTGTTTGACAACATCGATCATTCCAGCGCGGATAGGATCGGTTGGGCCGGGACCGACGACCAGGCAATCATATTCGCCCAGGCTCGGGTACCCCAACGATTGCGTTGGGTTGAGATTTTCGATTGTGATCTCATGCCGCTCGACCGGAAGTGCGTCGATAACATTCCAGGAAAATGAGTCGTGATTTTCCAAAAACAGAACGCGCATGGGGGAAGTAAGCAGTTTGGGAGTAGATTATGCAAGCGGCAGGTCTCGGAAGCCTAAGACCTGCCGCAACCATTGGGCAGGTCTTTTTCTTCGTAGCGAAGGAGCCCTGCGCTCTTGCCGTGTTTTCATTTTCCCAATAACCAAGAAAACGCCGGGCGAGAGCACCCGGCGTCGTGGTTTGGGCGGTTTTACGTCCTGCCCGGACGGTCGTTACGAGCCGCCGCAACAATGAGCGACTCGCGGTGTGGCATAACGCTTCATGTGATCACTCCTTTGCAGTTATAGAATTGTTAGTTCGTTTCTATCTACAGCTTCGAAGCAGTTCTCTTTCTTCGTAGGGCAGGCTCGTCTGCGAGCCTGCACTGGTACATAGCCCGTTGAAATCAACTGGGCACTGATGTCGGGTAGACATCCCGCTGAAGCGGGACGCCAACCCGACCTACAAGAGTTTAGAGTTTCCGCGCCGAGACTTTTGCCGACGCGACCCGGTTGCCGTATTTTTCAATTACCGATTTGTCGATCTCGCGGTCTTTGGCGCCGCATCCACAGTAATCATTGGCCAGCGTGTCGAGCGAATCGGGGGTGTAGGTCATCTTTTCGACAATCTGTACATCAACAAACCCCGCCCTGCGCATCAATTCGAGATACTCGGCTTCCTCCACCGCGCCGGCCAGACATCCGACCCAGGCCGCGATGTCGTTGCGGTATTCCTCGGGGAGACCATTGGTGACAATGTCAGAAACCAAGACTTGTCCGCCCGACTTGAGAACGCGGAACGCCTCGGCGAAAACTTTCGGTTTATCGGGCGAGAGGTTGATAACGCAGTTAGAAATAATCCAGTCGACCGTGCTATCGGCGATCGGCATCGCTTCCATTTCTCCCTGCAAGAGTTCAAAGTTGCTCACACCGGCCTGAGTAAGATTCCGCTTGGCGCTTTCGATCATTTCGGGAGTCATATCCAGGCCGATCACTTTACCGGTCGGGGCGACTTTGCGCCAGGCCAGAATCAGGTCGAGTCCCGAACCGGAACCCAGATCGAGCACAGTCTGCCCCGGTTTGACACCCGCGAAATTGACCGGATTGCCGCATCCGAAAGTTGTTACTCCTTCGGGTAATCCCTGCATCTCTTTGTCGGTGTACCCGGCCAGCGCGACATATTTGCCCGCGGCATCGGCCGAGAAATTCACCGGTTTGGATCCACAGCAACTGGAATTGGTGGTGATCGCTTTGGCGTAATGCTCGCGCACCGCCTGTTTGATTTCGTCTTTTGATTTTTCGATCGACATATCGGACTCCTTAGTTGTTGCTCGATATCTATATCTATCAATGGCGGGTTCAAAGACGAACCCGCCCTACATTCTAAGCCACTACGCCAAATGCCACGTCATTGCGAGTGTCATGCGCCTCGCATGACCGAAGCAATCTCTCCTCGTTCTTTTCATTCTGTGCGCGGCAGGCTTCCTGCCTTCCCGTCTTGGGTGTCACTTACAACACCC
>JBGAWZ010000295.1:0-3443 GCA_044227335.1 Candidatus Zixiibacteriota bacterium
GGCCAACTGTGCTTTGCCCAGTCCGGCCCGATTGCGCAATTTGAGCACGACCGACGCGGTCGGTTCCTTCTTGTCTTCTTTGAAGAGGCGGTCTTTGGGAATCACAATATGCACTCGCGCCGCCTGCACCTCGCTAAGTTGCATTATTGTCTTGGTGAGTTCACCCTCGAGCGCACGTCTGAAATTCAGATTCTGCAGGAAATCGGTCATCCCCAGATTGTTCTGATCGAAAATTGAGTATCCGACATTGCCCGCTTTCGGCATTCCCTGTGAGGCGAGCGCCAGGCGCAATTTGTACACCTGATCTGAAGGAACATCGATCGAGCCGCCGTTGTCGGTAATCTCATACGGAACATTGTTGGTCGTGAGATAGTTGACAATCTCTCCCGCTTCGGCCGATTCAAGATTTGAGTAAAGCCGGGCATAGTTGACCTGTTTGAGCCAACCGGAAAGAAAGATGACGCCAACAATAGTTCCGGCGACAATGCCGAAAAGCATCATCACCTGACTGGGAGACATGCGCCCGACAAAGTCGGAGGCATTCTTGAACACACCTTTGAAAGAGTCCATTGCACTTCCTATTTACGCGGTGGCACGGGCCATCCATGGCCGGCGTGCGGACAAACAGCCGAATTACATCGGCATCCGCATGACATCGTTATATGCGTTTACCAGTTTGTTTCTAATCTCCAAAAGAAAGTCCATACTCAGCCCGGCCTGTTCGGCCTTGATCATGACATCGTGCAGTTCGACCTGCTCGCCGTTCATGAGTGCCTGTTGCGACTGCGCCGAGGCCGACTGCAAATCGTTCACCGAATTGACCATCGTCGAGAGCAGATCGGTGAATTTCTCGCCCGACTGCGGTTCCACCTGTACCGGTTGAATCGGCGCCGGTGTGATCTGGTTGGCTAGACCCGGGAGTAGCGTGATACGGCTGGTTGGCTCAGACATACATTACACCTTTATGTCGACAAACTTACCCAGACCGCGGTCAATTTCCGATCCTGAGTTTCCTGTGGCTTTGCCGTTCTCTTTGAACCGGGCAAACAGGGCATCCATTGCCTTGCGTTCCGGTTCAGTCAACAGCGATCCAAAGTCGGTAGGGGTCGCCTTGATCGATACGGCCGAGGCCGTTCCTTCCGGCTGTGGGGTTACCACAACTTTCGTGTCGTTCGGTGCCGTGCCCGGTTTCTTTTCCGTCGGCGGACGGTTGGTCGTCGGCGACTGGTACGACTGAATGCCAAGTGGATTGATCTTCATGCTTCCTATTCCTTACGGTTAGATATCAAGCGCGTCCAGCGTGTTTTTCTTCGCCGCGGCAATCGCCACGGTGTTGGCTTCATATGCCCGCGTCGCGGTCATCATATCGACCATTTCAGTAATGATGTCGATATCAGGATACTTCACATACCCCTCAGCGTCGGCTTGCGGATGCGACGGATCATACACTAATTTGAATTGCGAGTTCTTATCCTGAATTTCCTTGGGAGCCGAGGACGACAGGTTTGACTTCTGAGTAATTTGTAGCGCCAAACCGGGTCGGTGGGCCGGATTGGTGCGGACTAACTCTTCCTGCGACTTGCGGAGCATGGTGTCGAATTTCTGCGCGCCGGCCGATTCTTCTTTGACAATCACCCGTTTGCGGTGATACGGCTGGCCATCCGGCCCCTGCGTGGTTTCCACATTCGCCATGTTCTGCGCGACGACATCCATCTTCATGCGCTGGGTAGTCAGCCCGCGAGATGAGATTTCGATGGAATTTAGCACGCCTGCCATACATTTCCTCACTTACTGGTGATCGCGGTCTTCAGTCCTTCGAATTTCCGCTGAAGCAACTTGGCGCTTATAGTATACAGCAGTTCATTTTGGGTCATGCTGGACACTTCGTGGTCGATATCAATCGAATTCATCTCCCCGGTTTCAACTTTGTCTTCATTCACTTTCGGGGCGCGGCCCGGATGTGACCCGAGTGGAATATGTCCGGGGCTGGTTGTTATGCCCTGAAGGTGATTGGTCTTGCTGGTCGCCTTATCGAATTCCTTTTGGAAGTCGATATCCTTGGCTTTGTAGCCGGGGGTCGACGCATTCGACACATTTCCTGATATCAGCTTGTGGCGATAGGCCGACAGGTCCAAATACTTTTGAAAATTCGGCACGCCCATCTTGTTGAAGATGTACTGCGTCAGTTTGTTGTCTTCAGACATACCAATAATTACACTTTCTCGAACCGGTGTATGGCAACGGCTGTGCCAAACCGGCCTGAGGTCCAAATTGGTATTGTGCGAGAAGGGGTTAGCTGTGTTCCGCGCTACTCTGTAGTGAGCGGCGCAACGGCCGAATCGGAATGGTTTTCCGCGACCGAGGGAAGTTTTTGAACTGAGTCCGCCACACTATAGTTTGCTGAGGTCGGCTCCATGGATGTCATTTCCATTGTCAGGACGACAATATCTACCCGGCGATTGGTCGCCCGGTTTTCCGCCGAATTGTTTGGACGCACCGGTCGGTACTCACCATACCCGAGCGCCGATATCCTGTCAGGTGTCACTTGATGCCGGGTAGTGTAATACCGCACTACTTCAGTGGCACGCGCCGAGGACAATTCCCAGTTGGACGGATACACTTTTGTATTGATCGGTTTATCATCTGTATGCCCTTCGATTCTAATATGATTGGGGAGCGGCCGGATTTTCTCGGCGACGACATCGAGTACCTCGATCGCGCCCGCTTCAAGTTTGGCCGATCCCTGCTTAAATAAGGCCGATTCCATGATGTGAATGACCAACCCGCGTTCGGTCAGCTCGCTTTTGATTTCACCCTGCCGGTTGATTTCCGTAAACCGCTCTTCAACCTGCTGTTGAATCAAACTCAGATCGCCGATTTTCAGGACTCCATGACCCGTGTTAATCTGATCAGGCGGGTGGGTATCTGTTACGACCTTGCCCCCCTTGAGAACGCCGTTGAGTGCCTCGACCATCTGGCCGAACCTCTTATTATCCACCTGCGACATGGAATACATGACAACAAAAAAGGCGAGCAGAAGTGTGATAAGATCGGAGTAGGTCAACAACCAGCGTTCGAGATTTTCGTGGTCGTCGATTTTTTGGCGGCGACGGCGCATCTTAGGCTTCGCCCTCACGGTGCTGAGGCGCCAGGAACGACACCAGCCGCGTGCGAATATTGCGCGGGTTTTCGCCCGACTGAATCGCGACGACCCCTTCCGTGATCAGCTCCAGATAGGCCATCTCTTCTTCGTGACGCAAGCGGAGCTTGTCCGACATCGGCAAGAAAAACAGATTTGCAAGCCCGACTCCCCAAAGAGTCGCGATAAAAGCTCCGGCGATTGACCCGGCCATTTTATTGGCGTCGGTCGCGTTGCCAAGCGTGTGAACCAGCCCGAGAACAGTTCCCAGTATGCCCAGTGTGGGGGCAAATCCCCCTGCCTT
>JBGAWZ010000296.1:0-3437 GCA_044227335.1 Candidatus Zixiibacteriota bacterium
GTATTTGAGATCGACGGTGTCGCCGGGGAAGAGCGGGTTGCTGAGCGTGACGGTGATAATTGTATTGTCGACCTCGAACGGCGGCGAAAGTTCGGAGCGAACGGAACCATCGCGGGTGCGCTCAGGAATCGGCACGAGTGTAAGCGACCCCTGATCGGCAGGTTTGATACGGGACAGCTCCCATTCGTTGCGCTGGCGGGCGGCGAGATCGGCGTAGGAGCCGCGTTGCACGGCATTGGGGAAAGCTTTCAGGTAAAGCATCCGAAGGGTGTCGGGGGAGTTGTTGATGTATTGAATATCGATGGTGCCGGAGATAGTGCGGAGGTCGCCAGCGAGAGTGACATTGAGTTTGTAGTTTACCTCTTGTTGCCAGTAGTCGGCGGAGTGGGCGGAGATTGGGAGAAGGATAAGGATGAGAAGGCAAAGGAAGTGGCGCATTGGGGGAAAGATAAGAAAGGAGAGGAGTGAGCGAAAGAGGGAGTAGTCGATCAAAAGTCTCACTTGCACCAAGGACACAAGGTAACGATAGCTGAATTGGAGGAGAGAAGAGAATAGCGCCGTTGGTCTTTTGGATAATCAATCACAACCCTATAAAGGATGCGAATCGGGTACGACCATTTGCTAACAGCTCGTTGGGTACAAAGAAATTCTGCCGTCGCGTCTATAGAATCACCCGGCATAATAGTTTGGAAGGGCAATTGACCCGGCCTTTCGATTGGCGCCAGTGGCAAATCATCAAAATATGGGATTCCCCTGTACTCCGAGTCAACAGGGGCCTCAGCATCTCTAACTAGTCGAAAAAACGGACCAATTAACGGAATACGGATTGGGACGCTGTCGCATCGTGTTAGTCTCAAACGCACTTTGATGGTGTCGACACATGAGAATTCGGTTGTTGAGTCGAGTATGGTCATTCGGAGGCATGAGGTATCAGGAGGTATTCTTGATGTATCAAAAGGATGGCCGCATGAGACGGCGATAATCAAGATTACAATAAGTGTAAGTGCCCGCATGATTCTCATTCCCAACATTTGATTCACTTCAAAAAGACGAATCGTAGACCAGAAAGTCAAAGACAAAGTTTTGAGGCAGGGATTAAGCGGCTGGGCCCCGGGTCTTCGCCCGGGGTGACAGAGGGGAGCCCGGGGTGACCAGCCATGTGGCTAGACCGGGGGCTGTGCCCAAATGTGATGAACCTTTGGGCAAGTCGTTCGTATGGTTGTATATTGCAACTCAGATTTCAATCTTAAATGGAGAAAATAATGCGGCGTTACATGTTATGTGCGGCAGTCTGGTTGAGTGTTCTTGCAATTCTGTTACCAATGGGATCAACAATTCTGGCCGAGGAGACTCAGCGTATGTATTTCTTTGCAAAGCTCTTGCCCCTGCGACCGGGGTTCCCTGACTCGATGACCACCGAGGAAGAAAAAGTAATGGGGGAACATTTCGAATACTGCAAACGGCTGACGATGGAAAAATCGATGGTCTTGGCGGGGCCGTGCATGAATCCGACCTTCGGGTTATTTGTCATTTCGGCTAAGTCTATCGAAGCGGCAACCGAGATAGTCAAACAGGATCCGTCGGTGGTGGCCGGCATTCACAAATTTGAAATCCAGCCGTTTTATCTTTCGCTCATGATGCAAAATATCTCGCCACTTCGGTATCCGACGCCGCGATCAAACAAAACGATTCATAAGACTATTACAGTACCGGCTCCGGCCGCCGAAGTATGGAAAGCGTGGACAACTTCTGAGGGGGTGCACGGCTTCCTGGGTGTGCGGGCGACAGTCGAGCTGAAAATCGGCGGCAAGTATGAATGGCTGTTCAGTGAAGATGCGCCAGAGGGACAGGCAGGGTCAGAGGATTGCAAAGTGCTTTCGTATCTACCGGAGAAGATGCTGTCGTTTGAGTGGAATGCGCCGCCGACACTGCCGAATGCACGGCGTCAGCGGACCGTGGTGGTGATTCTATTCGACGAAAAAACACCCGGCCAGACAACGATCGACTTCACGCAGTTTGGTTTTGGCGTTTCAGAAGAGTGGGACAAGACGTTTGAGTATTTCGACAAGGCGTGGGGGCAGGTTTTGGGTGCGTATCAAGAGAGTTTGGGGAAGAAGTAGGCCGCTATCGGATTTTGAAGTAAGCGGTCGGGTGAGGACGCCCGACCGCACGCTGAGAGATTGTGATGCTCACCCTTCGACAGGCTCAGGGTGACTTAATCTTCGCAAACAATCGTCGTAGTACTTGTAGGGTGGGTCGCTCTTGGGCCCCGCCGTTCTTGTCCAGAAGACAAAATTGGCGCGTATTATGACGGACCAGCCCTATAGAAAGAAGCAGAAAGTGTCGGGACCACAAGGGTTCTGACCCACAAATGACTTGTTAGCGACAACACGGGACCTAGGAACTCACGACCAGTTCAACTTTGATGCGGTCGGGGTCTTCGAAAAAGACGCCGTAACTCCCTCCCGCGAGCGGGTGTTTCTCAGGGTACAGAATAGTGACCCCACGGGCATAAAGCTCTTCGGTGATTTCGTCAACAAAGGCGGGCGATTTGGCGTGAAAGGCCAGATGGTTCAGTCCAACCTGACAACGGTGGTAGCCGGCATCCTTGAAACGATCCTCGACTTGGACAAAGACAAGGTAGGTGTCATCCAGAATCCAACTTCGCCCTTTATCCCACGATTGAAAGAGCCGGTAACCGAGGCGCTCAAGGAACCATCCCCAGAACTTTTCAGAATTGGAGAGATTACTGACGTAGATTTCGACGTGGTGAAGTCCGGGCATTGGAATTCAAACTCCTCCGCTGACATGTTTGACGCCAGACTGCAGAGACCGGACCGCCAATTTAAGAGCACAGCCAATTTCTACTGCTGGGACCCGGCTCTGCGTGACTCACATTCGTTCGTCACTTGGCCGGGGTGACAGGGGGAAGACTTCTGTCCCTCAACTGTAATCTACTTATTCAATGTCCCGTGAACTTGGCGGCGCGTTTTTCGGAGAAGGCCTCGATCCCTTCGTTTTTGTCGCCGGTGCCGCAGATCATCCCGAAATTCGCTTTTTCGAGATCGCATCCGGAACTCAATTGAATGTCCAGCCCGCGATTGATACACTCTTTCGCGGCGACAATTGCAAGCGGCCCTTTCGAGCAAATCAGTTTGGCCATCTCCAGCGCTTTAGTCATCAGTTGATCGGCGGGATAGACCTCGTCGACCAGACCGATTCGGTGCGCCTCCTGCGCGGGTATGATCTCGCCGGTTAAGATCAGTTGCAGAGCTTTGCCTTTGCCAACCAGACGAGGCAAACGCTGGGTACCGCCGTAGCCGGGGATAATTCCCAGATTCACTTCCGGCTGGCCGAGTTTGGCTTTTTCCGAGGCCAGACGGATATCGCAGGCCATAGCGAGTTCACACCCGCCACCGAGCGCGAAACCGTTGATC
>JBGAWZ010000297.1:0-3433 GCA_044227335.1 Candidatus Zixiibacteriota bacterium
ATGCGGATAAAGAAAAATGACACGGTGCTCGTGATCACCGGCCAGTACAAAGGAAAAACCGGCCGTGTGGTCTGGGTCGACACCAAGAAAAAGCGCGTGCTGGTCGAGGGTGTGAACAAAAAGTCCAAACACCAGCGCCCAACGCAGAAGAGCCCCAAAGGCGGCATCATCACGATCGAAGCCCCGGTCGATCTGAGCAACGTTTCGTTGTTCATCAAAGGTGAGGACGGAAAGCCCAAAGCGACCCGGATTGCGCATAAAGTGATTACCGACGGCGGCAAGGCGCGCCGTGTTCGCGTCAGCCGACTGACCGGTGAAGAATTGTAAGGTGGCCTGATATGTCGAGACTGAAAGATAAATTTGAAAAAGAAGTCCTGCCGCGTCTGATGAAAGACAACAACTATTCATCAGTGATGCAGGTGCCGCGCCTGACCAAGATCACCATCAATATGGGTCTGGGCGAATCAACCGCGAATGCCAAAGTCCTGGATGCGGCTCTTGGCGACATGACGGCGATCGCCGGCCAAAAACCGGTGCTCACCAAGGCGAAAAAAAGTATCTCGAACTTCAAACTCCGCAAGGGCGTGTCGATCGGCTGTGCCGTGACTCTGCGCCGCGACCGGATGTATGAATTCTTCGACCGGCTGACCAATATCGCCATGCCGCGCATTCGCGATTTCAAGGGTGTCAATCCCAAGTCATTCGACGGCCGCGGCAACTTCAACCTCGGTTTGAAAGAACAGTTGATCTTCCCCGAGATCGACTATGATAAAATAGATAAAGTGCGGGGAATGACCATTTCCATCAGCACCACCGCCCGGACCGACGACGAAGCTCGTCAGTTGCTGGCCGAACTGGGAATGCCTTTCCGTAAGTAGGAGTACGATGGCTAAGACGTGCCTGATTGAAAAGCAGAAACGAACGCCGAAATTCGCCGTGCGCAAATACAACCGTTGCCGTCGGTGCGGTCGGCCTCACGCCTTCATGCGACGATTCGGTCTCTGCCGAATCTGCTTCCGCCAGATGGCCCTCGCGGGTGATCTACCGGGAGTCGTGAAGTCGAGTTGGTAGAAAATTTGGAATTGTTCAGGAGAACGCATACATGAGTATGACAGACCCAGTGGCCGATCTGCTAACCCGGATTCGCAACGCCTCCAAGGCGAAGAAACCGGCAGTCGATGTCCCGGCCTCAAACGTGAAACGCGAAATCATCCGGATTCTGCGCGAGGAACATTTTGTGCGCGACGTCGTCGAATTGCCCGACAACAAGCAGGGCATTCTGCGCGTTTATCTGCGCTACTCGCGCGGCGACAAACCGGTCATTCGCGGGATTCAGAGAATTTCGTCTCCCGGTCTGCACAAATATGTCGGCGCCGAAAAGGTCCGGCTGACCACCCACAATACCCGGGGAATCTCGGTCATCTCGACCTCGCAGGGCTTGATGACAAATTTCGAAGCGGCCCGCCTGAAAATCGGCGGCGAATTGATGCTTCGTTGCTGGTAAAGGAATAAAGATGTCGCGTGTAGGAAAATTACCCGTCCCGATTCCGGATAAGGCCAAAGTCCAGGTGAGCGGCCACAATCTGACCGTCACCGGTCCCAAGGGCTCCCTTGGCATCTCGGCCCACGCGGCCATTGGTGTCAAAGTCGAAGGTACCAACGTCGTCGTGACCCGTTCGTCGGATATGAAAAAGCATCGGGCGCTCCACGGTCTTACCCGTGCCCTGATCGCCAATATGATTCACGGCGTCACGCAAGGGTACAACCGTCAGCTCGAAATGATTGGCGTCGGCTATCGCGCCGAGATGAAAGGCAAGACGCTCGTGCTCAGCCTTGGCTTCTCGCACCCGATCGTCTTCAATCCGCCGCAGGGGATTGCGATCACGGTCGACCCGAAGGAAAACAAAATCACCATCGACGGCATCGACAAAGCGCTCGTCGGACAAACCGCCGCTAAGATTCGCTCGTTCCGCAAACCGGAACCGTACAAAGGCAAGGGCGTTCGTTATGTCGGCGAAATCGTACAGCGGAAGGCCGGAAAGACCGCCGGAAAATAACCCGGAGAATGAACTAAGATGTCAATTCGTGTAAGGATCAAAGCAAAGCAGGGATGGCGTCGCAAGATGCGTGTCCGGTCGAAAGTCTCCGGCACCACCGCCCGCCCCCGTCTGACCGTGTTCAAATCGCTGAACAACATGACCGCGCAGATTATCGATGATGAAAAGTCGATCACGCTCTGCGGTCTGTCCACCAGTTCAAAAGCGATGGAGGACGTCATCAAGGCGGCCGAGAATAAAACCGCCGCGGCCAAACTGGTCGGCATGAAAATCGCCGAAATGGCCAAAGCTAAAGGCATTGAAATGGTCGTCTTCGACCGCAACCGCAATCGCTATCACGGCCGTGTCAAAGCGGTCGCCGACGGCGCCCGCGAAGGCGGTCTGAAATTTTAAGTTCGTGAAACGTTCGTTATTGTTTTCGCATGAGGTAACGCTTGGCAAAGTTTGATTCAGATTCGATGGAATTCGAGGAGAAAGTCATCAGCGTCAATCGCGTGGCTAAGGTCGTCAAAGGCGGCCGGCGCTTTGGATTTACCGCGCTCGTGACTGTTGGCGACAAACGCGGAAAAGTCGGTATCGGCCTGGGGAAGGCCTCCGAAGTTTCCGACGCCATCCGCAAAGGAACCGAGGCCGCCCGTCGCTCGATGATCCAGATCGTGCTGGTCAACGGCACAATCCCGCACCGTATCGACGGCATCTACGGCGCCAGCACGGTCGTGATGCGTCCGGCTTCGCCCGGTACCGGCGTGATCGCCGGTGGCGCAGTTCGCGCCGTGCTCGAGTCGCTCGGCGTGCAGGATGTCCTCACCAAAATTCTCGGTAGCCGCAACCCGAACAACGTGGTCAAAGCCACGCTCAACGGACTGCAGGCGCTCCAGACACGCGAACAGGAAGCTCAGTTCCGCCAGACAAGCTAAGGCGCAATTGCGCAAGACGGAAAGAGACTGTATATGAGCAAGCTGAAAGTTACACAAATTCGGAGCGCAATCGATTGCCCCAAAACCCAGAAGCGCACCATAGTGGCATTGGGTCTCGGCAAGATTCGACGCTCAGTTGTCCACCCCGACAATCCGCAGATTCGCGGCATGGTCCGGTCGGTGGCCCACCTGGTAAAAGTGGAGTCGGCCGCTTAACGCGGCCCTCAAGGAGATATAGACGATGGACCTCCATACCCTCAAACCGGCCCCCGGCTCAACTAAAAACCGCAAGCGGGTCGGTCGCGGTCCCGGTAGCGGAATGGGCGAAACCTCCGGCTATGGTCACAAAGGCGGCAAAGCCCGCGCCGGCTTCCGGCACAAATGGGGATTCGAAGGCGGCCAGATGCCCCTGCATCGCCGGCTCCCGAAATTCGGCTTTACCAATCCCTTCCGTCAGGA
>JBGAWZ010000298.1:0-3423 GCA_044227335.1 Candidatus Zixiibacteriota bacterium
AAACCCCGGAATCGACCATCACTGTATCACCTGGGTCAATGCTGTCAATTGCCATCTCCAGTGTCGCGTAGTCTTGAGGCATGTCGACCACTCGAGCTACCAAATGCGGTGCCACAAAGAGCAATAGCAACGCCAACGAGTAAGACACTCTTGAACAACGGTGAAATAATGGCATTACTGATCCTTGAGAATCAATATAGTAGATATAATTCACCATGCAACTAGACTTTGTAGGGAGGGTCCGTCTTCGAACCCGCAATGTTTGCAGGGTGAAGAAATGGCGAGTTCTAAGAAGGACTCGCCCTACAAGCCGGCAGACGAGGGCGTCTGCCGCGCACGGAGCAAGATGGGTCCCAGCTTTCGCTGGGATGACAATGGGGGATGGGATGACAAAAACAGAGTCATACACCCTTGACCCCGGATCAAGTCCGGGGTGACAACGAGAGCGGGAATGTCAGCGAATCAAACCGAAGCCAATTCGGTGGCCGTCGATCCGGCTTGACTTAGTGGATCGGGGCCGCTTTATTCCGCGCAATTTGAAGACGAGATTGCTTCGTCGCGACGGACCCTTCGACCCGTGTGGCTGAAGCCACAGGACTTCGCAAGCTCAGGGTGAAGTCGCTCCCCGCAACGACAGAAAAGTAGATACAGGAGGATCAATATGGCTCGGTCGCTTTGTCAGATACCCGATTTTTCCACCGCGGAAATCCGCGAGATTTTCGATCTGTGCGGCAAGATGAAACGAAAAGAAATCGCCCCCAAACCGCTCGCCGGAAAAACAGTCGCCTGCATTTTCACCAAAGAATCACTCCGCACCCGCATTTCATTTGAAGTCGGTATCAACGAACTGGGCGGCAATTCGCTCTACCTGACAGACAAAGAAATCAAACTCGGGGAACGTGAATCTATCGAAGACGCCGCCAAAGTACTCTCGCGGTATGTGGGCATGATCATGATCCGGACCTACAAGCAGTCCGATGTCGAAGGTCTGGCCAAGCACGCCACTGTTCCAATTGTAAACGGCCTGACCGATTTAGTCCATCCTTGTCAAATTTTAGGCGACTATTTCACGGCGATCGAGCATCTGAAAGTGAAAGAGCCGTACAAGATTGCGTATGTCGGCGACGGGAACAATATCGCCAACAGCTGGCTCAACTTAGCGTACCGAATTCCGATTGACCTGAGGATCGGAACCGATAATTCCTGTCATCCCGACGCCGAGATTTTGAAACGCGCCAAGACCAACCCGCAAAGCAAGATAACGATTACCGACGATCCTAAAGAAGCCGTGGCCAATGCCGATGTTGTCTATACCGATGTTTGGGCCTCGATGGGGCAGAAACATCTGGCTGACGACAAAGCAGAGAAGCTAAAGAAGTTTCAAGTCAATAGTTCTCTGATGAAGGCGGCAAGTCCAACGGCGATCGTGATGCACTGTCTGCCGGCCGAACGGGGACGCGAAATTACCGACGAGGTCATGGATGGCCCGCAGTCGGTGGTGTTCGACGAAGCGGAAAACCGGTTGCACATTCAAAAAGCGATCATGGCGTTCCTGCTGAAGTAAGCGCCCAGACTCTGTGGACAGCCACCCTCTCCGGAGAGCAGAATATGCGGAAGGAGTTTCGGTATGCGTTCACGGAATCTGGTTCTTTTTTCAGTCGCCGCGGTGGCGCTGGTAACCGGTGTCATGACCGGTTGCGGTAGCAATTCGTCGGGGCCGTCCAACCCGATCACCAATCCCGAATTTACCTACATGGCGGCTCAATCAGCCGATGTGGTTGATTCGCTGGTTGGACTGACCGATCTGGGTCTGGATATGACAGTCGCCGCCACTAACGATATCCTGACCGAGCTGGCGTTCGGTCCTCTGCCGACCGACTCATCGTCGATCGACGACACCTGGCACATATTCGTACTGACCAACTCGGCCTCGGGTGTGACCAATGCGTACATCGATTCAGTGCAGTTCCTTTTGAACAGACACCCTCGCGTGAATCCTGCCGGCGCCAATGAAATGCAGTTTGTCCGTAACTGGAGTTCGATGGCCGATGACACAACGCTGTCGTATAGGAACACCGAAGTTCACACAATCCTGAACGCGATCAACACCGACGATGCCGCCGCGACAGTCGACGGCGAGACGGTGATAACAGTTCACGATGTCGACAAGTCGGGATCCGATCCGGTAGTGCGTGACCTGACAATCAACGGCGTGGTCGCCAATTACAATGTCGACCGGACCAACGGCTGGAATGCTGGTTGTCCGATGACCGGAACGATTACCATTGAAGCCACTCTGGATGTGACTGTCGGCGCGGCCGCCGCGGTCAGCTCTGACTGGACATTCGAGGTGACGTTTGACAATGGCGAGACCATCGTGACTGCGACTGAAGCGGGCAAGAGCGTTTCGTATCATTCGCCAGTCTGCGACTAGTAGTTGAATCGTAGTTGTAGATTTCAAGCCCGGCTCAAATGGCCGGGCTTTTTTTAGGGGAGTTGACGAGATCGGGGGCGCATGGTATTTACTCTTCATGGAAGAAATCAAACGGTACTCCGGATGCTTTGTGTGTGGCGAGAAGAACGACCACGGACTGAAGGCGAGATTCTATTGGGACGGCGAAACGGCGACAACTGAAACAATCGCATATGCCCGGTTCGAAGGGTACAAGGGGATTTATCATGGCGGTATCATGGCGACAGTGCTGGATGAGGTGATGGTCAAGGCAGTGCTGGCGTCGGGTTTTTTTGCGGTGACGGCCGAGATAACAGTCAGGTTTCTATTGCCCATTCATACCGGTGACAAGTTTGTTTGCAAGGGGCGAGTGGTAGAGAGAAAAGGACGGCTGTTCTTGACCAGCGCCGAGGCGGTCGGCCAGGACGGGCAGGTATTCGCCCGGGCGGAGGCGAAGTTTCTTGAGGCCAGATCGGGATTGGACCAGGAGCTGAAAAGCTCTATGGACGACTAAGGGTCTTCTCTTGAATTCACATAAAGTGCAGGGGCTATCCGTGCACGGGCCTGCAAGCCTTGGTCGTCTCGTATCGTGTTGATTGGCATGGCATTGCGGACGGCTGTTAAAGCGCAGGTTTGGCATGGCGGTTGCGAGAGGCAGGGGTGTATGGGTACGCCTGTCAAATCCGCCCCGGCATACATAGCGTCGGTGATAAGAGAGCACTCTGATCGGTATCTTCTCGAGCACTCGTTTTGCAGAGGGATGGTGATTTTCGCGGTGCCGGATTACGGCGTGCTGTTTAAGTGTCAGGCCGAGGGGCGGAAAATCGATCTGGAATTCGGGGCGTTTTTCTCGCTGTTGCGCTTTGTAGAGAAATCGATGGCAGGGGAGAGGATCGGACAACTCAGCGTGCACAGCTCACTGCCGGAATTTGTCTTTGCGTTTTCAGGGCAGAGTCGACATTTGGAACAGG
>JBGAWZ010000299.1:0-3413 GCA_044227335.1 Candidatus Zixiibacteriota bacterium
AGGACCTGACACAACAGATAACGTGGCGGCGTGAATGAAAAAGCCCACCGCGGAGCGGTGGGCTTTTTGGTCTACCAGAATTTAGTTGTTAGCCTTCGATCATTTCAACATTGGCGCGCGGGACGATTGCTTTTTGTTTGTCATCGAACTCGACTTCCAGTACACGGGCGTGCGATTCGGAAGCGAGAGTTTGTAGCGGTGACGGAAGATCGGTGACCGTTCCCAACCGGCCGAAATAGGGGTGACGAATGACTCGGATCGGCGAACCGATCTTGAGTCCTTCAATCGGCGCCGGAACAACTTTGCCCAACGCTTCCGTCGACGGGCGCGGAATCACGACTTCGGGCCTGATCACACCGGCACGGATCTGCGTGGCGCCGTTGATCGAGGCCAGTTCGCCCTCATGTTTTTTCAAGAGTTCAAAAGTGCGCTGGGCCATATTGATTGGACCAAATCCTTCGGTCACGACAAGAGTCACGCCGATTTCTTCCGAACCGGTGATTGCGACACCGATATCGTAGCCCAAAAAGTCGCGCAGGTCTTTGTCATCAAATCCACCAACGACAATTCCCTTTGCGCCAACCGAAACGGCTTTCTTGATCGCGTCGGCGGTGACTATCGATCCGCCGACGATCACAGTGCCCTTCATGTCGGCAGTAATCAGCTCAGGAGTGAGCATTGTTTTGTTGTCCGGCACTGCGATCTTGATAGGGCCGTGAGTTTCGCCGCCGATACCAAATATCCCCTGCACAAACGAAGCCATGCACTGCACAACGACGCCCTCGCGGGGGATGACTTCGACAATTTCACTTTGCACATATGCGTGCACCTGCACCGGAGTCGGTTCACCGCGCTGGAGCACCTGGCCGGTTATGTGTGAGATAGACTCGATCGTGCCGTCGATAGTAGCTTCGCACTTGGTTTGACCGAGGAATTTCAAACCGAAGAGCGGCTTACTTGCCGCCACCGCCTCGCCTTTGCTAACCCGGTCGCCAATCTTCTTAAGCATGACAATCTCGAGGTCTTCCGGCGGAATGCCAAGCTTGTTGGCAACATTGAGTGGAACAACCGCGCCGGGAAGATGAGTGCGGGCGACGATATCGTCGGGACCGACTTTATCGCCGACTTTGACGAGCACCTCACCTTTGAGCGGCAGGATTCGATTTTTTCGGACAACCAATTTATCGGTTACTTTTAGTCCTGGAGTGTATGCGTGACCCATTGCATTCCTTTGTACTGCCGCTTGGTTATGCGGCCGAGTTTCTTTTGCGCTTACGTCGGGCGGCCAAAATGGCGATGAGAATGACTACCAGTCCCGACGGAATCGGCCAGTATCGCCTGATGTCCGGACTTTTCGAATCTGCGTCCTTTGACAAATCAGCAACGCGGAGAGTTTCTTTGGTTGCGCCGGCTGGTTGCGTTCCCTCGGTGAGCGACTGAGCGATCTGAACGAAAGTCGGCAGGGCCGACGACCAGGCCGAATCGGTGGCGTAGAAATAGAAATTCGCGACACCATGCATGGTGAAGCGAACGGCCAGCAGATTTCGGCGCGTGATGGTCCTGCCTTCGTGCATGTCGGTCTGTACCAAAAGCAAACGTTGGTCGCTCACGTAGAGGGGCATGTCGGCTTTCAGCTTGGACAGAACTTCATTGCCGGAGACCGAATCGATTTGGTTGGCAAAGCCGGCGGCGATAGCCGAAACGGCGGAATCCCGCGAGCGGCCGATCAATTCGCCGACGCTGTCGAAAGTAAGCAATACATACGGCTCTTCGTAAAATGTCCGGGTGGTAGCAGGGGCTAGCACCGCTTCGTAGTTCAACAGCGACGGATCGGCGTTGTTTTGCGATAGAAAGAAATCAACTGAACGGTAGTCGATCTGCTCCCAAGAATCGGGATAGGTAAGGTAAAACTGGCCGTTGTAACTGATGAAGTTCTTGGCCGAGGCAGTTGCCGCTATGAGCAGAGCAACACAGACAAATACAAGAGCGCCCATTGCTCGCCAAAACCGAACGGGGAATTTCACTTTGCCAGTCCCTTCCACCTTTGGGTTCACCTTACGATATGCCCGTCGCGAACCGGGTAAATATCAAGTTCCGCCATCCATTGAGTGAGGTAACGCACCCGATCCTGTTCCGAGAGTGTGGAAAGATCGAACGGACGGCCGCGACCGTCGAGAATCACTCCGACCACGCCGCCGTGAATTTCTTTCTCGACTTTCATGCCGTTACCTGCGCCGCAATCGTAGTTTCGTTCAGGTTCCAAGATCGCTTTGGCGGTCAGAGGGAGACCGTTGGGTGCGACACCAAGCGGGAAATGCTTCATTTCCAGGTGGCTGAGCGTGCCGCTAACGGTGCCGGTTGGAAGTTCGATTGTGTATTTCATTACCGGGCCGGGCTTTTTGGCCACGCCCTTGGGAGCGATACAGGTTCCCAGATGAATCAGGCAATCTTTTTCAAACACTTCGGTGGCGGCTTTGGGTTGTACCTGAGTGAGCACGCCCAGTTGCGGCATCATGAAGATCGAGTCAACCGCCAAACGGGTGACACCCTCGGGCAGGAAGGCGTCGATCATCATTAAAGCCGACTGCTGGCGACGAGGAGCGTGCGAGAGCACACCGCCTGATCCAATCAGCATATTCAGTGTCATCATGTTCACGATCGAAGCGCCTGACGACGATTGCTCGAATGCTTCGGCGATGGTCCGCTGTTGTTGAACACCCTTCAGCGCCGAGGCAAAGCTCCGGTGCTGAACAAAGGCCAGACGGAGCGCTTCTTTGGCGATCGCCTGCTCGAAGATGAGTTCTTCCATCGACTGCGGAATGGTAGTCGGGCGGATCATCTTGTTTTTGACGCGGTTGCGCAGGTCGCGTTCGTCCATGACAAACGGAACCCAGCGCATGACCATCGGCAGAGTCGCTTCGGCGAAAACGTTGGAAATCGAGTACGACATGCCGAGGTTGGCCGACACCGTGCGGTTAAAGACCGGTGTGGCGCCGTCGGGGCGGAAAACCGAGAAGACGTCGGTTGTGGCGCCGCCGATATCAACTCCGACTGCTTCAATCTTGTATTGCTCGGCGATGGTCTGAATTATGAGACCAACTGCGCCGGGAGTCGGCATGATGGGAGCGTCGGCCCAGGACATCAGTTTCTTGTATCCCGGGGCCTGCGCCATGACATGCTCCATAAACAGTTCATGGATTTCTTCGCGGGCGGGACCCAAGTTTTCGCGTTCGAGCACCGGACGCAGATTGTCAACGACGCGCAGATCGACTTTGTCGGAGAGTGCCGCCTTGACCGGTTCGGTCGCATCTTTGTTACCAGCGTAGATGATTGGCAGTTTGTAGCCGGTACCCAGACGCGGGCGGGGATCGGCGGCCGATACGAGTTCCGCTATTTCGACTACGTGGGTAGTA
>JBGAWZ010000300.1:0-3409 GCA_044227335.1 Candidatus Zixiibacteriota bacterium
GATATTCCTGCGTCGTCAGTTCTCTCCCCTGACCGTAGCCGGTGTAGTAGTACACCGTGATTGTGTCGGAGATTGCCGGAAATCCGAGGATCTCCTTTAGCTTTCGCTGGAGATAAATATACGCCTGACCCATCTCTGCAAAAGTACTCTCCTGCGGATGATTCTCCGGATAGACGACTCTAATATTCTGAAATTGGACAGACTTCCAATTCGCATACCGGTTATCGCTCACGGTTTTCGTGTCGAGTTGCTTGTCCTCTTTCTTGCCACAGGAAATCATCAGACCCCAGACAGCCAGCGCAACTGACACCACCACAGCAACTTTTAGTGATTCGCAAATGTGAACCATATTGACATTTCCCTTATGACGCGATCCCTTTACTTTTTCGCGAATACATCATAACTCCATATTGAACAATAGGATACTGCGACTTTTGGGCGGTGTCAACTACCCTCATTTCGTTATTTTTTTCACAATTGCCCTTGACTTAACCGACAATTCTGGCGATATTATAACAGGACTAATTAAAACCGCTTTCGTTTCGGCGAAAGCCCGACCGAGTGGTTAACTGTCGGAAGGATAGAAGTTTAGCATGACCGCGGCCACCCCGAAAATGGGCGACGCTACCTACCCCAAACCGAGGCTGAATTCCTCCCTTATAGTAATTGTCGGAGGGTTCGGGAGCGGCAAATCCGAAGTCTCGGTCAATCTTGCCCGCTCACTCTCGCAGGAGCCGGGATCGCCCGTTGCAATTGCTGATCTTGATATTATCAATCCATATTTCCGGTCTCGCCAGGCGGCCGACGTTCTTGAGAAACTTGGCATCACTTCTCTCATCCCTGCCGGCGCACACAAGTACGCCGACCTTCCGATTATCATCCCCGAAATCCGCACGGCGATCGAACGGCGACAGTATCGACTCGTACTCGATGTCGGCGGGGACGATCTCGGCGCCCGCGTACTCAGCTCACTGTCGGATGCCTTTCACACCGGACCGTATGAACTCTATTTGGTGCACAATGCCCGGCGTCCGTTCACGGCGACTGTTGAAGGCTCGCTGAAAGTGCTCGCTGAAATCGAAGGGTCGGCGCGCATGAAAGTCACCGGCGTCATCTCAAATACCCACCTGACTGCGGAAACAACCCCTCAGGTTGTAGTCGACGGTGTCGCGGTGGCGCGTGAAGTTGCCCAGGCCCGCAATCTCCCTCTTGTTTTTGTAAGTGCCTTGGAATCGATGTGCAGTGAGATTTCACACAAGCTCTCTGGCGCTTATCCGATTCTCCCGCTTGACCGGGAACTGCTCAAGCCGTGGGAGACGCATCACCATGTACCAACCTCGATGACTCGAAAGCGAGGCATCTAGGATGCCGGGTATAGTCATCGACAAGAATCACTGCAAAGGGTGCGAGCTGTGTGTGCGGGCATGTCCCCAAAAAATCCTTTCGATGTCAAAGGAGATTACTCTGCGGGGGTATTTCTACGCCCAAATGCACGATCCGTCGCGGTGTATCGGTTGCACGATTTGCGCGGTGACTTGTCCCGATGCCGCCATAACGGTCAAAGCCCACGGCACGGTCTTTACGCTGTTTGAATATTGAGGTCCGGTGATGTCAAAAGTACTGATGAAAGGGAACGAAGCAATCGCCGAGGCGGCCATTCGCGCCGGAGCGACCAACTACTTCTGTTACCCGATCACGCCTCAGACCGAAGTCGCCGAGTATTTAGCCAAGAGAATGCCGGAGGTGGGCGGTGTCTTTTTGCAGGCCGAAAGCGAAGTAGCTGTCGGCAATATCTTGTTCGGCGCGTCATCCACCGGAAAGCGTGTGTTCACATCGTCTTCCAGCCCCGGCATCTCACTGATGCAGGAATCGATCTCGTATATGGCGGGCGCCCACCTTCCCTGCGTCATTCTCAATATCATGCGTGGCGGCCCAGGTCTCGGTGGGATACTCCCAGCTCAATCGGATTATTTTCAAGCGACTAAAGGCGGCGGCCACGGTGACTATCGACTCCCAGTTGTCGCGCCAGCAACTATTCAGGAGGCGGTCGACCTGACTTTCTTGGCGTTTGATCTTGCGGACAAGTATCGCACACCCGTTATGATTATCGGCGACGGCATGATCGGCCAGATGATGGAGCCGGTCGAGTTTCCTGAAAAAATATCGACCTACGATTCGCATCCGGAAAACTGGGCGGCCACGGGCGCTGATGGTCGGCCGCCACGGATCATCAAATCACTCTTTCTCGATCCGGTGGCGCTTGAAAAAAACTCGTTCGATCTGGCAAAGAAGTATGACCAGATGCGCAAAGAAGAAGCGCTGTGCGAGCGGTACAAGATTTCGGGCAAGAATAAGATTCTGGTCGTGGCCTACGGTACGATGGCCCGCATTTGTCAAACCGCCATCGATGAACTTGAAAGCGACGGCATCTCGGTCGGACTGTTCCGGCCGATTACCTGTTTCCCATATCCCGAAGCTGAGCTTCGCGCCGAGGCGGACAAAGCCAATATCAAATCGGTACTGACAATCGAAATGAGCATGGGACAAATGCTCGAAGATGTCGAACGGATTGTTGGCCGGGACAAGAAAGTTGGATTTTTTGGCCGGACCGGCGGCATTGTCCCCTCGCCAGAAGAAGTTGCCGAGCAGATCCGCAAAGCAGTCGCCGAGGCGGGAAAGTAACCTATGAACGACACCGCCAACAGTGTGATCTTCAAGCGGCCGGAGGCGATGACTGATGTCGTCACCCACTACTGCCCCGGATGTACGCACGGGATTATCCATCGTCTGATAGCCGAAATTCTGGTAGAACTGGGAGTGCGCGAGAAAACAGTCGGTGTCGCTCCGGTTGGCTGTTCGGTGCTGGCGTACAATTATTTCAACACCGACTTTTTGGAATCTCCGCACGGTCGCGCTCCCGCGTTGGCCACCGGATTCAAGCGCCTCCGCCCCGACATGGTCGTTTTTACCTACCAAGGCGATGGCGACCTGGCGTCGATCGGCATGGGAGAAATCGTTCATGCCGCCAACCGAGGTGAGAAGTTCACGACTATTTTCGTCAACAACGCGATTTATGGCATGACCGGCGGGCAAATGGCCCCGACCACTTTGCCAAATCAAATTACTTCAACCTGTCCCGCAGGCCGCGATACGGCCTCAACCGGCATGCCGATCCGGATGTGCGAACTGCTGGCGACTCTGGCGACACCGTCGTATTTGGAGCGGGTCTCGGTCCACAACCCGGAGCATATCATTCAGACAAAGAAGGCGATCCGTCGGGCATTTCAATTTCAGATTGAAAAGCGCGGATTTTCGCTTATCGAGGTTCTCTCAACTTGTCCGACTAACTGGGGAAAAACGCCTGGTGAGTCTACTGAATGGCTCGAAGCGAACATGCAACCGTACTTCC
>JBGAWZ010000007.1:0-20216 GCA_044227335.1 Candidatus Zixiibacteriota bacterium
ACAAAGCCCAACGGCGATGAGCGGCGCTTCCATCCGGGCGACATTTCCGCAGGCGATGAAATTCGAGCCGGTCCAGAATAATCCGGACAGAAGATAGACCGGCCAGGGAAGGTCGAACCGGCGCAGGATAAGCCAGAACATGGCAAGCCCGTATAACAGAAATATGAGCGAGGCAAATCTGGCAACGGCAAGATTACTGCCAAAGACCTCGAACACCGCGCCGGTTAGCACGAAATACGCCGGCGGTTGCCACAATATGTCGCGATCGGGATTCAGTTCGGGCGCAAAGAGTGTTCCGTGCTCCGTAAACGCAGTCGATTGCCAGAGAAAGTGGGCCTCATCCGGCCACGGCGCGGGCAGAGTATATCCGGCCAGCGAATGCAAATAAATCGACAGAATAACCGCCAAAACGAAAAAGAGTAGTGCGAATATGTCTGTGGATTTTGAGTGCCGATGTTCTGCCATATCTGCCGATCGGGCCGCCGAATTGAACAGTCAGCGACCGGTTATAAAATGATCGGCAGAAAGTATACTGCCTGTCCGCCGCGAAGGCAAGAAAGTGCGGCGGCCTGCGATTTGAATCGTCTACCCTTTCACGATCCGTTCGGTATCGTGGGCGATAACCAATTCTTCATTGGTTGGAATCACCAGCGTTCGGACTTTGGAGTTGGCGGTCGAGATATCCATCTCCTTGCCGACCGCGCTTTCATTGGCGGAAGGTTCTATGCTGATTCCCGCAAACTCAAGTCCTTTGCAGGTCTCGGCTCGCACTACTGCAGAATTTTCGCCAATACCGGCAGTGAAAACCAGGCCGTCGAGACCACCCAGCACTGTCATATACGATCCTATATATTTCTTGAGCCGATAACAGAAGACATCCAGGGCCAATTTGGCATTGGCATGTCCAGACTTGGCCGAATCGACTATCTCGCGCATATCCGACGACACGCCAGAGATGCCGGCCAATCCGGAATGCTTATTGAGCAGGGTATTGCCTTCGTGTAGCGAGAGTTCCTCGCGCGACATGATATGCAGAATAATCGCCGGATCGATATCGCCGGAGCGGGTTCCCATGAGCAGACCTTCAAGTGGTGTGAATCCCATCGAGGTATCGATGGAAACACCGCCGTCGACGGCCGCGATGGAACTGCCGTTACCAAGATGGCAAGTGATCAGCTTCAGTTTCGAGAGTGGCTTACCCAGCATGGCCGAGGCCCGATCGCACACGAATTTGTGCGAAGTGCCATGGAAGCCGTACCGCCGGATGCCATACCGTTTATAGAAGACATACGGTATTCCATAGATGTACGCATGAGGAGGCATCGAGTGGTGAAAGGCGGTGTCAAATACGGCCACTTGCGGGGCGTGGGGGAGAGCTTTCTGGCAGGCGTTGATACCGCGGATATTGTGCGGGTTGTGGAGCGGCGCCAGTTCAATCAGTGCCCGAAGGCGGGACATTAGTTCGGGAGTGATCAGGACAGAATCGGTGAATTCCTCGCCGCCATGAACGACGCGATGGCCGACCGCTTCGATTTCCATCTTGTCTTTGATGACTCCGTGATTGGGAGACATCAGCATGGTGATGACATATTCGATTGCGATTATGTGGTCGAGAATCTCAGCGGAGATTTTCACTTCAGGTCTGTCGAACGGTTTGTGCGTCACGACCGCTTCGGCCATGCCTATTCGCGAGACCAGACCTTTGGCCAGTGGAATGCCGCTAACACTGTCGACAAATTGATATTTGACCGACGACGATCCGCAGTTAATAACGAGTATTTTCATTTGTGCACCTCCGCCGTCGTTGGCCGTGGACGATTGACAATTCGATTTCCTTCTTTGTCGTATTCGAAGAATCCCTTGCCGGTCTTGACTCCGAGATGGCCAGCTCGCACCAGTTTCCGAAGTTGCGGGCAGGGATTGTATTTATGGTCGGACAGTTCACCCAGCAGGTTCATCATCCAGGACATGACGACATCGAGTCCCATCTGGTCGGCCAGCGCCAGCGGACCGACGTTGAATCCGAACCCCAGTTTCATGGCGTCGTCGATATCTTCAGCCGTCGCGACGCCTTCCATCAGGACGTGCATCGCCTCGTTCAAAAGGGGAACGATTATCCGGGTGGTTACATACCCCGGATACTCTATGACCGTAATCCATTTCTTTTCCAAAAGCTCGGCAAAAGCCACCGCGTTTTGAAACGTCTGGGGATCGGTCTTGAGCCCTTTGACAATCTCCACCACTGGTATTTTGGTGACGGGATTGAGGAAGTGCATTCCGATCACCCGCTCCGGACGCTGTGTGAGCGCCGCGATTTCCGAGATAGAAAGGGTAGAGGTATTCGTGATAAACATCGCCTCGGTCGAACAGACCTGATCGAGCTTCTCAAACAAGGCGCGCTTTTTTGCGATGTCTTCCGGGATTGCCTCAAGAATTATCTCGGCCTCGTCGGCATCGCTTAGATCCGACGACGGATGTATCCGGGCAAGAATGGCCTTTTTGTCTGAGGCGGTCAAACCCCACCTATTTATCTCCCGATTAAGTGACTCGCCGATGGTTTTGATTCCCTTTTCGGCGATTTTTGAGGTTCGGTCGATCAGTGTAACTTCATGGCCGGCAGTCGATACTGCTTCAGCCAGCCCCTGGCCCATAACTCCGGACCCGATGATGACTATTTTTGTTCTTGGCATTTCAATTCCTGTTTGCAGCTATGTTGAGCTTGTGAAACTAATAACAATCTCAACGCGACGCAACTTGTTTCTCTTACCATTTGAGTCGGCAGATTGAAAGTAATTTTGAGGGGCCATTTTTTGTGCCAACGATGACGGCAACTTGTTGTATAATATTAAACTATGGGTCTGCGCCGCCATCCGGTTCGATATGATTCAGGTCTCTGTTGGGTTGGCGACGATTGAGCGTTGAAAGGATACAAAGCATGAAAAGAATATTCCTGACCACCATTGCGCTCTTGTCTTTAGTCTTCTCTTCTTCGTTGGCAGTAACCCGCGAGGCCCGGTCGCTGTACGTCACCGGAATTCACGGCGGCTATTCGTCACCGTTCGGTAATTACAGCGGGATCGGCTCGTATGAATGGACCGGAGGAACACTGACTGCCTCTGAATTGCTCGATCCGACGTATCACATTGGTCTTGAAATAGGAAAAGTCAGCAACGACCATCTGTTCGCTGGGATCGGAATTCGGTATACCAAAATTAATGTCAATGACGCGATAGGTGACTACCTCTCACCGATCGACACCAGTAGTCTGAGATTCAATCAGTATGATATTTCATTGAACTGCAACTATTACCTGACCAATCTGTACGAAGAATCACTCTCGCCGTACTTTGGCGGTGAACTACTCATGGGACTCACTTCTTTTACGCCGCCCGGCTTTAGGTCGGAGACCCAGTTTTCATTGGGCATGGCAGTGAATTTCGGCCTTGATTTGAAAGTCTGGTCGGCGAAAGATCAGAGGAGCTTTGTCACGCTTGCGTCGATCAATAGTTGGCAGTTGGCGGCAAGTGGAAATCGACCGCGTTACTTGAATATCGGCGGCGGTCTGCGATATTTCTTCCGTCCGTAATCGATTTTGTCATAGGGAGTATGTTGTTTGTTTTTGAGTAGCAGTAGAAAAATCGTTATGGCTCGTTTGGCTCTCATTGCCGTGACGACGGTTGTTGTTGTCGGATCATGCACCGATAAGAAACCGACCGAACCGGTGTTTGTTATCAATGCCACTTCGAGTGAGCACGGATCGGTTACGCCGCTCGGCTCGGTTCCTGTCAAGCCGGGAGGGAGTCAATCATTTTCGTTCATGCCCGATTCGGGGTACAGTGTTGTCGCTGTTCGCGTCGACGGCGTCCCGGTGTCGCCGGTGACAAGTTTCACTTTTTCGGATGTCAACGCCAACCATTATGTCTACGCCGCATTTTCGCATGTCTATCAAATCGCGTCGTCGGCCGGTGTACATGGTCGGATTACTCCTGCCGGAACAGTCACCGTACCTGAAGGCGAATCCAGAAACTACACAATCACACCGGACTTTGGATATCGAATCACCGATGTCCTCGTTGATGGCAGTTCCGTGGGAGCAGTGACCTCGTACACGTTTGCAAATATCACGACTGATCACACTATCGCGGCTACTTTTGCGTTGATTCCCTTTGTTCTTAGCGCCGACAACGGTTTGTACTATCGCGGCGCACTCGGCGGAAATACCCTCACTCCGCAATTGACATTGACAGCTACTGATTCGGCCGGCGTCAGCGCCAACCAATGGATCAATTTGATCAGGGTGACCGGCGATGGCGCTTTAGGCGCCGATTCTCTCGTGACCGATGCCGACGGCAAGATCACACCGTCGTATACGTTCTCAGGTGTCAAAGGGAATGCCCAGATCCGCGCGCTTTGGCCGAACAAAGACACGCTCGACGTATTTCTCCGAGCCAGCGTGTTAGAGGCGGGCGATTCGCCTCAGGGGCAATTTGTGCTGGTCGGTGATACCTACAAAACCGTTAAAGCGCTCAATGGATTACCGGAGCGAGTCGATGTCGACCCGAACTTCTGGTTGACCTATGCCGTGTATGAAACCGCGCTCGGTGTAGTAGTGATTCTTAATGATGTCGACCAGAACGAAGTCGCCTCCGACTTTGAGACAGTGCAGGGGATTATCGTCAATGGCGGATTTGCCGGGACATTTGCAGGCGGGCTCGGAATCAACTCCACAGTCGGCGCAATGGATACCATTTTTGGCCTCGCCGATACAACCTACTTTGATCTGACTCCACCGGCCGCCTGGGTGTATGTCTATAGATCGCTTGGCATCACTTTTTACGCGAATCAGGCGACTCCGCGCCGGATATTCGAAATTCACCTGGTCCGTCCTTCGGCTCCCGCACCGGCGGTTCTGCGGCGGTACGGCATGCCGCATGGAGAAATTCGTTGATCGCTCAGATTGCGAGCGCGACTGTTTGTTGACTTAGTGGATTACCAATCGATATATTCAACAAGATGAATTCACACATAGCATTGAAAGGTCTGCCATGCTCCGTTCGATTACCATTGCTCTCGCTGTTTCTGTACTTGGAGTAACCGCGATGTCTGCCGTAGAAAAAGCCGCACCCTCCGGAACAAAAGCAAACACAACCGACACCTTGGCTACTAAGCGGGTTGCTGTGCGCGATAAGGCCAATAAATGTGTGACGATTGAAACATCATACGGAAAGATGGTGCTTGAGTTGTTCCACGAAGTAGCTCCGGCTCACGCCGACTCCTTTGCCGCACGTGCCGCGGACGGCTTCTACAACGGCACCATTTTTCACCGTGTGATCCCCGGTTTCATGATTCAGGGGGGAGACCCGACCGGCACCGGCACGGGAAATGCCAGCTACAAGCTGAAAGCTGAGTTCAACGAGAACCCGCATATTGAGGGGACTCTCTCGATGGCCCGGACGATGGATCCCAATTCGGCGTCGTGCCAGTTCTTTATTTGTCTGGCCCGTGCGGCGCATTTGGACCGTCAGTATACGGTATTTGGGCAACTCCTGAAGGGGTATGATGTCCTCCAGGCGATCGGAAGAGTGCAAACGGGGGCGCAGGATCGCCCGCTTAAAGATGTACCGATGACCAAAGTGTACCTGTCGGATTCCGAGGGTCATCCTCTTGGCGGAACGGCCGAGAAAAAGGACAAGTAAACCAGCTAAGTAATGACAGCCGTGTTTCGCAACTGCTGAAACACGGCTCTCTTATGTACGTTAATCCACCTATGAAACAACGCGGTCTCGTCATACTGGGTTCGACCGGCTCAATCGGCCGATCAGCTCTTGACGTTGTCGACCGTCATCCCGAATTACTCCGGGTTGTGGGGCTGGCCGCCCGATCAACTGTTGATCTGCTCGTCGAACAATTTCATAAGTACCGTCCTGAGTATCTTTGTGTAGTAGACGACACGATGGAGCAGGAACTGAGGCGACAGATTGGCCGGGAGAAGGTTCGAATTCTTGTTGGCGAGTCGGGTTGTCTAGAGTTGGCCGCCGCCGAAGAAGCGCATATCATTCTCAACGCTATAGTCGGCTCAGCCGGCCTTAGGGCCTCACTGGAAACGCTCAAACACGGTAAGCGTCTTGCCTTGGCCAACAAAGAATCTTTGGTAACCGGCGGGCCGCTTTTTGCGACGTATCTAGCGGAGAATCCTTCGAGCATTTTGCCGGTCGATTCGGAACACTCGGCCGTCTGGCAGGCGATGCTGTCCGGTCGCAAAAGCGAAATCAGAAAAATTTGGCTTACCTCGTCTGGCGGACCATTTCGAACTCTGCCCGCTGATCAATTTGAGACCATATCGGTTGATCAGGCGCTTAATCATCCGACCTGGAAAATGGGACCGAAAATCACTATCGACTCTGCGACTCTCGCCAATAAGGGGCTGGAAGTAATCGAAGCGGTCACCCTATTTGGTATCCCCGCAGATCAGATCGAAGTGGTAGTTCATCCGCAATCAATCGTTCATTCGATGGTAGAGTTTGTCGATTCGTCGATTATTGCACAACTGTCAAAACCGGATATGCGCCTGCCAATTTCGTACGCACTCTTTTGGCCGGAGAGAGTGGAGTCGGATTTCGGCCGGATGGACTTTTCGCGCCCGCTGAGTCTGCAATTTGAGCCACCCGACTTTGAAAAATTTCCGATTTTGCGGTCGGCCTTTGAAGTGGCCCGAATCGGCGGCACGGCGCCGGCCATTTTCAATGCCGCCAATGAAATCGCGGTCGACGCCTTCCTGCGGCACTGCGTGAAATTCAGCGAAATTGCCGATATTATTGAACGGACACTTGATTCGGTATCGATGATCGGCAAGCCCGATCTGGACGACATTATTTCGGCTGATCGAATGGCCCGACAATTGGCCCGCGAACGCCTGGAGAAAATTGCATGTTGACGACCGCACTATCGACCATATTCGTGTTGGGTATTCTCATCTTCATCCACGAGCTGGGGCACTTCATTGTCGCCAAGCGGGTGGGGATCAAGGTCTATCGATTCTCGCTCGGTTTTCCGCCCTATATTTTCAGTAAGAAAGTCGGTGAAACGGACTACTCGATCGGACTTATTCCGCTCGGCGGATTTGTCAAAATGGCGGGGGAGAACCCCGATGATCCAACAACCGGTGATCCTAACGAATTTTCATCCAAATCTCTCCTGCAAAGGGCGGCGGTGATTTTCGCCGGCCCGTTTATGAACTATGTACTGGCGCTGATTATCCCGGTCTGTGTGCTTTATTTCAGCGGCACACCTATCTATGATCCTGATCGAATCGTGGTCGGTGAAGTTACCCAGGATTTGCCGGCGGCGGCGGCTGGGCTTCGTGAAGACGATCAGATTATTGGTATCGATGGCGCCTACGTAAGCAATTTCGACAGTCTTCGTCTCAGAATTGCCAAACATGTGTACGATTCGCTTCACCTCACCTGGCTCCGAGGCACCGACACCATGACCGCAATCATTGGTACAAAGATCGAAAAAGAAATGAATCTTGAGGGGAAATACGACTCAATCGGGCGGATCGGCTTTGCGGCCAAACCGGTGCGGTATGAACACACGTCGCTGTGGGAGGCGACCCGCGACGGCGTCATCTGGACCCACGTCGTAGTTTGGGAAACTGTCAAGTTCGTCAAGAATCTGGTGACTGGCCAAGTATCTCTCCGACTTATCGGCGGTCCGGTTTTCATCGCAGAACAATCGGGGAAAGAAGCTCGTCGGGGATCAGCCGCGCTATTTCGGTTTATGGCGCTCTTGTCGGTCAATTTGGCGGTGCTCAATGTTTTGCCGATTCCGATTCTCGACGGCGGCCATCTCATGTTTCTGCTGATCGAAAAACTCCGGGGCGAGCCGCTTTCACAGAAAGCCCGGATGATTGCCCAGCAATTCGGATTGGTGATCTTGCTTGGCCTGATTGTGGTAGTCATGTACAACGACATATCTCGCCGATTCGGGCTTTGAGCACGCGAAAGTTCGATTGAACATATTGGGAAATAGTGAGTAGAAGTAAGCATGAGTAGCGAAAGGAAAAGCGATGGCCGGGCGTAGTAGCGGCAGAACCACCAAACCGGCGCCGGGGAGCGGCATTTGGGACAATACCAAGCAAATATTGATTGCGGTCGTTCTAGCCCTGTGCATAAAGACATCTGTTGTCGAGGCGTATAAGATTCCCTCGGCCTCAATGGAAGACACTCTGCTCATCGGCGACTTTCTGCTGGCCAACAAATTTGTCTACGGCGCCCAATTGCCGCTGGTCGGTTGGCGACTACCGGCGATTCATGATCCGCGTCCGGGCGATGTTGTCATTTTCATTTGGCCTGGTGATGGTGTCACCAAGTACATCAAGCGGTGTATCGCCGGCCCGGGGGATACGGTTCTGGTAAAAGACACGGTCGTTTTCGTTAATGGTGTTGCGCAACAGCGACCGCCCCACAGCAAATTCAGCGATATGGAGAGCCATCGTCGCGGCGACGCCATGATGCCGACATTCCTGGGGCAGAACCGTCGCGACTTCTTTGGGCCATACGTAGTTCCGCCTGATTGTTATTTCATGATGGGAGACAATCGCGACAATTCCTCGGATTCGCGAGTTTGGGGACCGGTGAAAAAAGAGCTTGTACTCGGGCAGGCCATGCTGGTGCACTGGTCGTGGGCGGAACCGATACCGGGCACGGCTGAATACACTCGGCTGGCGTCGCCACCCGTGTCAGTATCCGATCCGCTATCTGTGCCCCGTCTGTTTGTGTTTAACGCGGTGCATTTCTTTGAAAAAGTACGCTGGAATCGACTGTTCAGACCAATCAACTGATTGATGGAGATTCGGATTGTGAAGAGACCCACCGTAATTCCCGCAATTGCAGTCACGCTCTTGCTCGGAGTCAATCTCGCAGGGCAGGCCGCACCCGCAGTAAAGATCAATAATGATACCTTTGATTTCGGAAAGGTAATCCAAAATGCGACTGCCACCCACACGTTCTGGATTAATTCTACTGGCACAGAGACTCTGAAAATTACCGGTGTCGAGCCGGGGTGCGGTTGCACACAAATGCCATTGACTGATTCGAGCGTCGCCGTCGGCGACAGCACGCCGCTTCAAATCATATTTTCTACCAAATCGTTTATAGGCAATGTCAACAAGCGGCCGTTTATCGCTACGAACGCGCCTGCCCCGCACGCCAGCGCCGGAATGAACATCTTTGCCGAAATCCTCACCGATCCTGAATCTGCTCTGCCTGTCGTACTGCGTCCCGCGCGGCTTGATGTTTCCCAATTTACCGTCCAGCCACGACGCCGGGCGACCTTTGAGATTGTGAACAAATCCTCAGAGCCGCTCAAAATCATTCCGGTCGATACCGTGCATAAGAGTTTTACTGTCGAGTTGCCGTCCAAGATCGGGGCCGGCGAAACGGTCAAGGGAACTGTGATCGTCAAGAAAGCCGAGATCGAAAAGTCGTTTCGGGAGTCTTTTACATTTGAGGTCGCAGGTTCTGATTCCCGCGACCGGTATACTCTGCCGATTGAACGTATCTACCGCATTAAAGACACCAGTGCTACAACCTCAAGCGCGGGGAAATAGTCAGTATTTCGCTCTTTTGACGGCCGCTCGGCGGCCGTGTTTTTGTTTTTAGTGATCTGATTCAGTGTGTTTATTCCGGCGATGTACTCGCTGGCGGTCAATAATCTATCCAAGCGCTTTGGTTCGCGCAAAGTGCTCACCGACGTTAATTTCACACTCAGGACCGGTGAGTCAATCGCGATCACCGGTCGGAATGGCTCCGGCAAGACGACCCTCCTGATGACTCTGCTGGCCGCGCATCATCCGAGCAAGGGGACGATTGATTACCTTTGCGACGGCTCGCGGCTCGACGGCGACCAGGTCAGAGGGCTCTCCTCGCTGGTCGGGCCGTATCTGAGCTTGTACGATCAGCTAACAGCCGAGGAGAACCTTCGCTTTTTCGCGACCGTGTCGGGTGTCCACGTCACGGGCAAACAGATAAACGAGTTGCTGAAAAGGGTCGGGTTGGAAGGTCGGGGCGACGATCTGGTCGGCACCTATTCATCGGGGATGAAACAGCGCCTGAAGTATGCGGTGGCGGTATTGAAGGAACCCGCATTTCTGTTTCTAGACGAGCCGGGATCGAATCTGGATGTCGCCGGGAAGAAAATTGTCGCTGATTTCATAGAGGAGTACCGCACGCGAAGCATCATTGTCATCGCCACCAACGAACACGAGGAATACACGCTTGCCCGATCAGTCTACTCACTTTCTGAGTAAAGCCTACGCGGTGTTCGCCAAGGATCTGCGGCTGGAACTTCGCTCCAAATACGCCCTCAATACAATCCTCATGTTCGGCGTCATTTCGCTTGTGGCGGTGTCGTTCTCTATCGGTCAATCGAATATTCCGACACGACTTCTGGCCGCGGTATTTTGGATCATCATGTTTTTCGCTTCGATGGCCGGACTGGCGCACGTGTTTATTCGCGAGGAAGAAACCGGCACTGCGCTGGCATTGCGCCTCACGGCCGACCCCGATGCCGTTTACCTTGGCAAATTGGTTTTCAATCTGGTGCTGTTGGGGCTGATGTCGGCGATAATCACAGTATTGTTCTTCGGCTTCACCGATGCCCCTGCCGATAACTGGCCGGTATTCGTGCTTGTGCTCCTGCTCGGGATAATCGCCCTCTGCGCCGGAACGACGCTGGTGGCCGCGATCGTCGCCAAGGCCAGCACCAAAGGAGCACTGTTCGCGGTGCTTAGTTTGCCGATCTTTCTTGTGCCACTTTGGTGGCTGGTGGCGGCCGCTGACAAAGCCCTGGCCGGGGGAACGATCTCCCAAATGTCATCGGAGCTAATTGGGCTAATATCTTACTGCGTAATCATGATCACACTATCGGTGATGTTATTCAAGATTGTCTGGCTTGAATAACCGAAAGGAGATGCCGTGAAGTTTGTATGTCGTGTTGACGACGTCGCGCGCGCGAGCGCCGACAGCGTTGTTTTGTTTGTGTCGCAATCTACCAAAGTCGATTCGCCGCGTCTTAAGTCACTGGACAGACAAGTCAGCGGCGCGATTGGCAATTTGTTTGGATCAGGCGAGTTTTCCGGAAAAGAGGGCGAAATTGCGGTCCTCTATTCGCCGGCCGGTTTCAAAGCCAAACGCCTGATTTTGGCAGGGACGGGAGATCGCAAAAAACTCACCACCGATTCGATCAGGCGGGCAGTTGGGTATCTTTCCCGCCACAAGGCGGTGGTCTCAAGTGCCAGCGTTGCGATCTCACTTGAGGGATTTGAATCAGCCGGAATGATTCAAGCGGGGGTCGAAGGGCTCCTGTTGGGTGGACATAAGTTTTTGGAATACAAGACCGGGGAATCGGGCAAAGACACCTCCAAGCTTAGCGCCGTCGAGTTCTTAGTCTCGAAAAAAGCACAACTGGCAAAAGCAACAAAGGAACTCGAAAGAGGACGGATAATCGCCGAAGGACAACTGATGGTTCGCTGTCTATCGGCGACTCCCGGTAACGATCTCACTCCTCGACTCTACGCGAATCGTATCGCCAAGATTGCCAAAGATGCCGGCGTGAGTTGCCAGATTCTCGACGAAAAAGCCATCGCGACAGAAAAGATGGGTGGACTCTTGGGTGTCTCGCGCGGATCGGAAGAACCGCCGCGCTTTGTCGTACTCAAATACCAGAGGTCGGCCGGACAGACCAAACCAATCGTGCTCGTAGGTAAAGGTGTGACGTTCGATACCGGTGGCATCTCGCTCAAGCCGGCTGAAAATATGGGTGAAATGAAGCAGGATATGACCGGCTCTGCGGTTATGCTCGCGACTATCATTACTGCGTCGCGCCTCAAACTCCCGCTCAATCTTGTGGCATTGTTGCCTATCACCGAAAACATGCCCTCCGGTCGGGCCACCAAGCCGGGAGACATCCTGCATATGCGAAGCGGAAAAACAGTTGAAGTCACAAACACCGATGCAGAAGGTCGCTTGATCCTTGCCGACGCCCTCGACTATGCCAATCGATTTCAGCCGCAGGCGGTGTTTGACATTGCCACGTTGACCGGCGCCGCGCTGTTCATCCTCGGTTATGCCGGCGCCCCGATCATGGGCAACAACTCTGAGATGATAAAGCGCCTCGAAAGTGCGGCTAAGGTGACTTCGGAGCGAGTCTGGCATATTCCGATTTGGGATGATCACCGTGACCAAATGAAATCGACCATCGCCGATTTGGTCAATTCTGGAGGCCGTCCGGCGGGTACAATTGCGGCCGCCGCCTTCCTTGAAAACTTTGTTGGCGACTGGCCATGGGCGCATATCGACATCGCCTGGATGGATATGGAGTATCAGGGAAAGCCGTACACGCCCAAAGGCGCGACTGGTTTTGGGGTTCGACTTCTGACCGAGATGTTGTCTAATTGGAAGAAGATGTGATCAGGTCACATTTATAGCCAAAAGAAAAGGCCGCGGGATGATCTCCTGCGGCCTTCGCAATTTACTTCGTATTCAGCTATTACTTCGTAGCTCTTGACCAGGCCGGGGCGGCGTCGGTACCGGGGCCACTGAGCCTTTTGGCGCCATTTCCTGTGATGTCGATGACCCAGACCGATCCATCGGTTGTGCCAAAGGTCATCCACTTGGAGTCAGGGGAAAATGATGGCGGCGAGGTCGACAAGCTGACATTCACCGGCGGGGCAAAGACCAGATATTTCTCTTTGAAATCGGGTGTCGAAATATACAACCCGCCGTCGGTGAGCTTGTTATCGATATACGCAATCCACTGGCCGTCAGGGGACCATGAAGGCGCCACGGCGTCTTGCGCTTTCTTACAGAGCTTGGTCAGCGAATCAATTGAAGTCATCAGACCTGTCTTGGGCACAACTGCAACACCGGCAGGATTAATAGCCGTTCCCTCAGTTTGTTTTTGCGGGACCAGGAGCACAAACGCGATATTTCCATTGGGGCCAAGAGTCGGACACGCCATCCAGCCGGTGACATTCTGCCAATCCTTGCGGTACATCTCGTACGAGCCGCCGTCGTCGTCGATCGAGCAGAGTTGATAATTCGGGCTGGCGGCATTCACCAGATTGGCGTTGAGGTCTTTACTGAAATAGATCCTGCTACCGTCGGCCGACCACTCCGGATCGCGCGAACCGTTGTCTTCGGTCAGTCGTCGCCACCAATTGCTGTTGTTATGCTCGGCCGAATCGAGGTACGCAAGAAAGATGTCATAGACCTTATGTACGCCGCCACTGTTGTCGGGTAGATTGGTCTGTACCTTTCCCGAGCGGGTAAAGACAATTCGGCGGCCGTCGGGTGACCAGCTGATCCGACCGTCGGCGTTTTTGACCTGGGAGACCAGCTTCTGGTTGGCGCCGGTGGCGTCCATGACCCAGAGATCTTTTTCACGGATGAAAGCGATCTTGCCGGTCGGTTTGCCGATAGTTCCGGCCTTTGTGGCGGGCATCTTCGGCGTGACGGCGGCCAAATTGGCGGCCATAAAAAGGCCGGCGGCAATTGCAACCGCCGGCGCATATCGAAGGATTCGAGCGTTCAAATCTGTTCTCCAGTATATCGGTTGCGAGTCGGAGCCAAGATACAGTCCGGCCGACGACTGTCAACCGAAATGAACACCCGGCTCACCAGGTAAAATACTTCTTCAGTTCCAGCTTGCCACGGACACCCGACAGGCCCAAGGTAACGCGGCCTTCCGGCGTATCATTATAGGTGGCGACGATTTCCTGTCCTGCTGTATTATACCACGCCACGTTCTTAAAGTTCAGGTAGAGGTAATGCATGTCAAAGCCCATGCTAAGACCCCATACCTTGAGTGGATAATCGCCGCCCAGGCCGAAGGTGAACCCGACCGTATTCCCCGAGAACGAACTGTTGGTCCCGGCGGGGGTCGAAGTGGACAAGTTCAGATTCTGGTATTCATTCCAGACATTCCAAGTGGCGTTATAGTATCCCACCGTGCTCGACAGATGTACCGACGGCTTGGACGCCACTGAGTTCGGGCCGGGGGCATTGTAAATGAAATACTGCACGCCGCTGGTAAGGCCATAAACCGAAATTTTGGATTCCGGGTTGGTCACCTGCACCGCGCCGGAGTTCGGCGGGGTGTACGTATAGGTTCCGTTTAAGGTCTGGCCGAATTTCCCCCAGAATTCACCGCCCAGTGTCCAGGCGATTTTGGGGTTGACGAACATGCCGAAATCGGCGCCGAAACTCTTGCTCGTATTGAGCCAGTTGAGCTCGCCATTGCCAAGATAGGCGGTTTGGTAGGTCGCGAACTTATTATAGTCGTTGTCGCGATTGATCCGGTTGAGCGTAAAATTGGTTGAGAACCAGCTGGTGTGGCTCACATGTTTCTTTTCGATCTTCTTGGTGTACCGATTGATAATGTCCTGTTCGGTCTCACCAGCCCAGACGGCGGCGCCGCCGAAGACCACGATCAACATGGCCGCTACAAATTTGATACGCATGTTCCCTCCGATTCCGACGTGAATTCGTTTTTCTTATGTATCGGAATCGGCAAGGCACTTCTTGATATTCCCCAGTGAAAGCTACCCGTTTGGCATAAAAAAGGCGGATGGAAAACCATCCGCCTATCCATAACTGTTCAGAAGTTGATCATTCGGCGACCTTCGAGTAATCCATTCCCGCCAATTGACGGTATAGATTCCAGCGACGGTCGCAATCCTTCTGTCCTTCTTCGACCAGTCGTTTCGCCCGCTCGGCGTCTTTGGCGATGAGCGTACGGTACCGGTTTTCGGAATAGGCATACTGGGCAAACGGTATCGTTGGCTCCTTGCTGTCGATCTGAAGCGGATTCTTTCCCTGGGCCAGAAGATCAGGATTGTATCGATACAACAGCCAGTGACCGCTTTTTACCGCCATGTCCTCCTGATCAAGCCCACCCGCCATATTGATGCCGTGGGCGATACAGTGGCCATAGGCGATGATCAGCGACGGCCCGTTATATTTCTCCGCTTCGACAAAGGCCTTCACCGTCTGATTATGGCTGGAGCCAATCGCAACCTGCGCCACATAGACATTTGTATACGACATCATCATCAGTCCAAGATCTTTCTTGGGAGTTGATTTGCCGGCCGCGGCAAATTGTGCCGTCGATCCTCGAGGGGTGGCTTTAGACATCTGCCCGCCGGTGTTGGAGTAAACCTCGGTATCGAGCACCAGCACATTGACATTCATTCCGCAAGACAAGACATGGTCCAGTCCGCCGAAACCGATGTCATATGCCCAGCCGTCGCCACCGACAATCCAGACAGACTTATTAACCAAATACCACGCGACACTCTTAAGCGCCATCACCTGATCGGTTGCCCCAAGTTGGTCGAGTCTGGACAGTAGTTTTTCAATTCGTGTCCGTTGGGTTTCGATAGCAATCTGACTGCTCTGGTCGGCGCCGGCGATTTCATCGTACATTTCAGGAACCAACTGCTTGAGCAGGGAGAGGGCATACTCTTTGAGCTTGTGGAAGATTTCCGCCGTAGATCGAGCTACACCCTGTAGCGTTGCCGATCAGAGCCCGGTCGCCGTAGAGTTGTGACATCAGCTTTACATACGGCGTCTCGCCGCATCCGGCGCAGGCGCCGGAGAATTCAAAGAGCGGTTTGACAAACTGCGAGCCCTTGGTAGTCTCAAGATTGATCAGCTTGAGATCAACTTCGGGGAGCTTTTCAAAGAACTCCACATTGCGACGTTCCTGTTCTCGAATCGGCGGCTGAAACGCCATATTGATCGCTTTGATATTGGTCTTTTTGCCGTCGGCGTCTTTCTTGACTGCCGGACAGGCCGACACACAGACTTCGCATCCGGTGCAATCTTCGGGATAAACCTGAAGAGAGTAGGCCATGCCGGTGAGCGGCTTCATTGCTTCCATCCACCTGAATTCTGCCGGGGCGCCCTCGAGGTGCTTCTTATCGTACACTTTCGGACGAATGGCGGCGTGCGGACAGACGATGGAACAGATATTGCACTGGATACAGATCTCTTTTTCCCAGACCGGGATATCGACCGCGATATTCCGTTTTTCATATTGCGTAGTGCCGGTCATATAGGTGCCATCATCGGGGAAGGCCGAGACCGGGAGGTCGTCGCCACGGCCGGCGATAATCTCAGCGGTGACCTGCTGTACAAAGTCGGGGGCGTCGGTCGGGACAAGCGGGGGACGCGAGAATGTGGAGGTCACTCCGGTTGGGTATTTCACTTCTTTGATCGCGGCCACGGCGGCGTCGACCGCATCGAAATTCATCTTCACGACCTTTTCGCCCTTGGAGCCGTAGGTCTTCTCGATGGCTTTCTTAATCGCGGCGATCGATTTGTCGCGGGGGAGAATATTCGAAATCGCAAAGAAGGCGGTCTGCATGATCATATTGATCCGCGCGCCTAGGCCAAGCTGTTTGCCTAATGAGATGGCATCGATCACATAGAACTTGGCTTTGCGGTCGATAATCTGAGCTTGAACTTCGCGCGGGAGCTTTTCCCAGACTTCGGTCTCACTGTGCGGGCAGGTCAAAAGGAATGTGCCGCCTTCGATCAGCTTGTCAACCATGTCGTACTTCTCGACAAACGAGAAATTGTGGCAGGCGACGAACTGAGCGGACCGAATCAAATACGGTTTGCGGATCAGTTCTTTGCCAAAGCGGACGTGCGATACAGTTACCGCTCCGGCTTTTTTGGAGTCATAAACGAAATATCCCTGCGCGTAGTTGTCGGTGTTTTCACCAATAATCTTGATTGAGTTCTTGTTCGCACCGACGGTACCGTCGGAGCCAAGGCCGAAAAAGAGACCGCGGAAATTGTCGCCCTCGAGGTCAAACGACCAGTCGGGAGTCAGCGAAAGATTGGTAACGTCATCTTTGATGCCGACGGTGAAATGATTGCGGGTTGAGTTTGACTTGAGATTGTCAAAGACTGCTTTGGCCATCGGCGGATTAAATTCTTTTGAACCGAGACCGTATCGGCCACCAACTACCAGCGGATGTGATCCGGTCAACAGGCCGCGCTCTATTCCTTCGTTGATGGCGGTCTGGACGTCCCCGTAGAGCGGTTCACCGATAGAGCCGGCTTCTTTGGTCCGGTCAAGCACGGCGATCTTCTTGACCGTGCGGGGGAGGGCCGCGATAAATGCTTCAACGGAGAACGGACGGTACAGCCGAACCTTGATAAGCCCGACTTTTTCGCCCTTGGCAACCAAGGCGTCGACCGTTTCGTGGACGACCTCAGCGCCGGTTCCCATAACGACTACCACATGTTCCGCCTCGGAGTGGCCAAAGTAATCGAACAGATGGTACTGTCGTCCCACGATTCCCGCAAACCGATCCATCATCGCCTGCGCTATCGCCGGCGCGGCGTTGTAGTAGGGATTGATCGCTTCACGGCTCTGGAAGAAGACGTCGGGATTCTGCGAAGTTCCCTTAATTGTCGGGCGGTCTGGAGAGAGCGAACGGGCGCGATGGTTGCCGATCAGGTGCTCGTCGAGCATATCGCGCATATCGTCGTACGTGATCTCTTCAACCTTTTGTACTTCGTGGGAGGTCCGAAAACCGTCAAAAAAGTGGATGTACGGAATCCGGCTGGCCAGTGCGGCCGCCTGAGTTATGATAGCAAAGTCCATTACTTCCTGAACTGATCCGGATGCCCAGAATCCGAATCCGGTGGAGCGGCAGGCCATGACGTCAGAATGGTCGCCGAAAATAGAGAGGGCGTGAGAGGCAACCGCGCGCGCCGTAACATGAAAGACTGTCGGAGTCAGCTCGCCCGCGATCTTGAACATGTTCGGGATCATCAGGAGAAGTCCCTGCGAGGCAGTAAAGGTGGTCGTCAACGCACCGGTCGACAGTGCACCATGCACCGCGCCGGCGGCGCCGGCTTCCGATTGCATTTCAACCACGATCGGCGTGATTCCCCAGATATTCTTTTCATGAGCGGCCGATTTAGCGTCGCAGATTTCGCCCATATTCGACGACGGCGTGATCGGGTAAATGGCAATGACTTCGTTGGTCGCGTGGGCGACATGAGCGGCGGCGGTGTTGCCGTCGATTGTCACCATGCGTCGTTTGCGCGAGGTGGCAACTTTGGATTCTGACATCTGACTCGTTTGCGTTGGCATATCGTTTCTCCCGAGCAGAGCGATCGCTGTGCCCTTCGTTATTGCGTACTATTCTCGTTTGGACAGCGTGATAGTCTTCTGTCCCTGATATTTTCCTTTTTTATCTTTGTACGACACGGCACAGACTTCCGGTCCTTCGAGGAACAACAGCTGTGCGATCCCTTCATTGGCATACACGCGAACCGGAACCGGCGCCGTATTGGCCAGCGAGATGGTGGCGAAGCCCTCCCATTCCGGCTCGAACGGCGTCACATTGACCAGTACACCCGAGCGGGCGTAGGTCGACTTGCCAAAGCAGATGGTTATAACATCGCGGGGGATCTTGAAATATTCTCTTGTGCGCGCCAGCGCAAATGAATTGGCCGGGATCAAAATCGAATCGGCCTTGATATCCTCAAAGAGGTCGTGATTATCGCGTTTGGGATCAAGAGTCAATCCGGGGGAGAGGCGGAGAAGTTTGAACTCATCGGCTAAGCTGATATCATAGCCATACGATGACACGCCAAAGCTGATTCCGGTGCGTATCTGGTCGGCAGAGAAAGGATCGATCATGGCGTGCCGCTCCGCCATGTCGATTATCCATCGGTCCGATTTTACACCCATGCTGGCATTCCTCTTCCGCAAATTCAAGAGTCAATAAAGATACGCGACGACGCCCGGTATGTAAATCGGTACCTCAAACTGTCTGTGCGGTCGGTCTTATCTCGTTACGGCCTTCTTCTGTTGCCACTCCACCAAATCACTTAGCGTGTACTGCTCGAACACGCCAACCAATTTTTGCTGGCCGATCATCAGAACCTCGCGAAGTGCGCAAAATTCCTCCGGTCCGCGAATGCAGGCATCCTTGTCCTTCAGACACTTCATCAAAAAATACGGCCCCTGGATCGTTTCCAACACCTCTTTGATCGTGATTTCCCTTGGATCGCGCGAGAGCGTAAACCCGCCTCGTACTCCACGGTGGGAGCGAACGATTCCCGCTTTGGAGAGCGACTGGAAAATCTTGGCCAGGAACTTCTCCGGTATGCTTTGCGACTCAGCGATCTCGGACAGCGGAGTGACAACCGATCTGTCTTTTTCGGCCAAGTACAAAACACCGAACATGCCGTACTCTTCGGCTTTCGTGAACTGCATTTTACCCTTCTTTCTACTTAGGCCCGGACAAAGGGCTATTCTGCCACAAAAAGGGCAGATTCAGTTTTAATATCGGCATGGTCGACAGGAGTGTCAATAAAAATAAGTGACTTTTTTCACAAGGACTGGATATCGCTACGGCTCATAAGTTTCCGGGCGAGCGGTGGTTAAACTAAAAATCCGCTTTTCGGGGGTCTCCCGAACCGGTATAATACCGGTCTTTGGGAAGGAGTCAGGTTCTGGATAACAAGCCCGTGGGACTGCTGATTGTATATACTGGCGACGGCAAGGGGAAAACCACTGCCGCGCTTGGGATGTGCGTGCGGGCGGTCGGCTATGACTGGAAAATCTGCCTGATTCAGTTTGTCAAAGGGAGCTGGAAGTACGGTGAGCTTAAGGGAATCAAACGGTTTGAGGCAAATGTCGAGATGCATGTCATTGGCGAGGGGTTTGTGGGGATTGTCGACGACACGAAAGACTTTGAGGTTCACCGCAAGGCGGCGCAGGATGGGATTGCCTTAGCACGAGAAAAAGTATCATCGGGGCAGTATCAGTTGGTTATTCTCGACGAACTCAATGTAGCCGCCGATCTGGGACTGGTAACAAGGGAAGAAATCGAGTCAATCGTCAATATCCGCCCACCTCTTCAAAACTTAGTGATTACCGGTCGGGGAGCGGCTGATTGGCTGGTGAGCCGGGCGGATTTGGTCACTGAGATGCGCGAAATCAAGCATCCGTACCAGAAGGGGATTCTGGCGCAAAAGGGGATTGACTGGTAACAGCGGGATCAATTACGCCGAACTGGCGTTAGTACGTTTCTGGAAGGATAAGCACGCATGAACAACGAAAAGATATATGACATCATAATCGTCGGTGGCGGGCCGGGTGGTCTGTGCGCCGGGATGTATGCC
>JBGAWZ010000301.1:0-1399 GCA_044227335.1 Candidatus Zixiibacteriota bacterium
TCTACCCTGCCGCAGTGCAGGGAACAGGCGCCGAAGAAACCATCGCCGCTGGTATCCGATATTTCAACACCCGCGACGATATCGATCTGATCATCTGCGGTCGTGGCGGCGGATCGCTTGAAGACCTCTGGCCGTTCAACACCGAAATCACCGTCCGCGCAATTGCTGATTCACAAATTCCAATTGTCTCGGCTGTCGGCCACGAAATCGACATCACGCTGTCCGATCTGGCTTCAGACCTTCGCGCCCCGACTCCTTCTGCCGCCGCCGAACTGACTGTCTGGTCCAAGCAGGAATTCAAAGAGCGAGTCAACGGCGAAATCTATCTGCAGACCCAGCGTTTACAATCGATGGTCCGTCATGCCCGCCAAGAGCTATCAGGATTGCTCGCGCGCCCGGTGTTACAGCGACCGCTCGATCTTGTCAACCAGCGCCGGCAGTACGTAGATCAGCTCACCCGCCTCACCACCCTTTCGGGAAAAAACCTGTTCGACCGCCACAAAAACCAGTTATCTTTGGTCATGTCACGGCTCGAAACATTATCTCCGCTGAAAACGCTGGCCCGAGGCTACTCGGTTACCCGCCTTTCCGATAGCGACAAGGTAGTAACTACCACAAGGTCGGTTCGGGTTGGCTCGACGATCGAGACCACCGTTACCGACGGCAAATTCCGCTCCACGGTCAGCGAAATTCTCCCCGAATCGCGATAAATACACCATGACTACAAAGAAGAAGTTCGACGATTACGAAACAGCCGTTGCCCGGCTCGAGGAAATCACCACTTTGCTGGAATCATCCGATACCGGTCTTGAAGACGCCATCAAGCTCTACACCGAGGGGCTCGAAATCGCCCGCTTCTGCGATCAAAAGTTGACCGTCGCCGAAAAGAAAATCAAAGTAATCATGGAAAAGCGGGGGCAATTGGTCGAAGAAGAGTTTGACTCAGGTGAGGAACAGGCATGATCGGCCTGCCGACCATCGACGGCAAAGCGTTTCTGGAATCGAATCGTCGGCTGACCGATGAATTGCTGGCCCGCTATTCTCCGCCGCCGAACTTTGAGCCGAAATCCCTGCACGAGGCGATGCGTTACTCGCTGATGGCCGGCGGCAAGCGGCTTCGTCCGATCTTGTGCCTCGCCACCTACGAATATTGCGGCGGCGTGACTGGGAAACTTGATTCGCCCGTGCACTACGCTATGGCGGCTCTTGAGATGGTGCATACCTACTCGCTCATCCACGACGACCTGCCCTGCATGGACGACGACGATCTCCGGCGCGGCCTTCCGACGGTACACAAGAAATTCGGTGAGGCGCTCGCGGTTTTGGCCGGTGATGCCCTTCACGTTGTCGCGTTCGAATTGATGGCCAAAACCGGTAAGGTGGAGGCAGTGACTGAATT
>JBGAWZ010000301.1:1423-4811 GCA_044227335.1 Candidatus Zixiibacteriota bacterium
CCGGTAAGGTGGAGGCAGTGACTGAATTGTCTGATGCCGTGGGTACCCAAGGGATGCTCGGCGGCCAAATCGCCGATCTTGAAGCCGAAAACCGCCCGGCGACCAAAGCAGATATACGAAACATCCATACCCGCAAAACCGGCGCGCTTATTCGTGGGTCGGTTAGAATAGGCGCAATATTGGCCGGGGCTGATCAGGCGACCTTATCGAAACTGACTATCTATGGCGAGAAAATCGGGCTGGCTTTCCAAATCGTCGATGAAATTCACGATGTCGAAGGCGACGCAAAAATTCTTGGAAAGGAAGTCGGCTCCGATAGTAAAAACAACAAAGCCACCTGGCCGGGGGTGGTCGGAATCGACCAGGCCCGCAAAGATTCAGCCGAACTGATCGACCAGGCGCTGGCTCTGTTCGGCCCCGGCGAAGACAACGCCCTTATGTATCTCGCTCGGTTTATTGGACACCGCGAAAAGTAAACGGTATCTTACCTGACTGTGATGAAACACCTGCCGACCATTGATTCACCAGCCGACCTGAAAAAACTTTCAGTCGATCAGTTGATCGAGCTTTCCGGCGAGGTCCGCTCCGAAATTGTCTCGGCCGTCGCGGAAACCGGCGGACATTTGGCCTCAAACCTCGGCGCGGTCGAATTGACACTGGCCCTGCACTATGTTTTTCAGGCCCCGGTTGACCGGATAATCTGGGATGTCTCCCACCAGACATATGTACACAAACTGTTGACCGGACGCCGCGACCGTATCGGCACTATCCGCACCTACAACGGTCTGGCCGGTTTCTCCCGCCGCGACGAATCTGATTACGACCATTTTGGCGCCGGTCACGCCTCGACCTCCATTTCCGCTTCGCTCGGATTCGCCGTCGCCCGCGACCTCAAAGGCGAAGAAAACAAAGTTATCTCCATCATCGGCGATGGCGCCATGACCGGGGGGTTGGCTTTCGAGGGCATGAATAACGCCGGCTCGCTTCGCAAGAACTTGATAGTCATACTGAACGACAATACCTGGTCGATTTCGAAAAATGTCGGCTCGATGTCAAAGTACCTGACTTCGATCATGGCCGACGAGAAAGTCAACCGATTCCGCCGCGAGGTCTGGGAACTTACCGGCAAATTCAAGCGCCCGGAGATCATCCGCAAGTTAGTCCACCGGATCGAAGGCTCTCTCAAGTCGTTAATCGTTCCGGGAATGCTCTTTGAAGAAATGGGCTTTAGATATTTCGGCCCCATCGACGGCCACGATCTTCCACTCTTGGTAAGAACACTCCAAGACCTGCGTCAACTCACTGGCCCAATCATGTTGCACATCGCCACTGTGAAAGGGAAAGGGTACGCCCCGGCCGAACAAGACGCCCTCAAATATCACGGCGTTTCCAAATTTGACGTCGAAACCGGCAAAGCTATCAAGTCTTCGGCCGGACTGCCGTCGTACACCGATATTTTTGGCAAGGTGATGATCGAATTGTCCGAGCAGAACAAACATGTGGTGGCAATCACCGCCGCAATGGCGACCGGCACCGGTCTGGTCCAATATGCCGAGAAATTCCCCGATCGGTTTTTCGACGTCGGCATTGCCGAGGGACACGCCACCTGTTTCGCCTCCGGTCTGGCCGCCGAAGGGATCAAGCCGTATCTGGCAATCTACTCGACGTTCATGCAACGCGCCTACGATCAGGTTATCCACGACGCCGCCGTACAGCGTCTGCCAATCGTCATCTGCATGGATCGTGCCGGATTAGTCGGCAACGACGGCCCCACCCACCACGGTGTTTTTGATATCGCTTACTTGAGCGCCATTCCGCATGTCACAATCTGTGCTCCAAAAGACGGCAACGAACTGCGAAGTATGCTCCACCACACAGCCAATTCCAAGGATGAAGGCGTTGTTGCCGTTCGTTACCCCCGAGACACTACGCCGACTCCGATGGAAGAGAACGTCCTGCCACTCGACTGGGGAACCTGGGAATGGTTGACCACACCCGGCGACATTGTCATTCTCGCGGTTGGCTCAATGGTCTACAAGGCACTCGATGCCGCTGAGCGCCTTGACGAACGCGGCTTCGAGGTTTCTGTCGTCAACGCCCGCTTCGTCAAACCGTTCGATACCCGAATGCTCACGCAGATCAAGCGCGACGCACAGGTTGTTATCACCATCGAAGAAGCTCAGCGACGGGGAGGATTCGGGCAGGCAATTGCCGACGATCTCATCTCTTCGGGATTTTCCGGCAAATTCAAAGGGCTGGCAATAGCGGATGAGTTCATCACCCACGGTGAACGTGCGGAACTATTGCGGGATGTCCAGCTTGATGTTGACGGTATCACCGCGCAGATCAGCGCATTTCTCGCCGAGCAATACAAGCCGCAGAACAAATCATCGGTCGGATTTCTTCAGCGACTGGTCTTCCGCCGCGTAAACGGCGACACCTCAAAGTCCAAAGCGCCCCGCGTTGCCTAGAGTTTTTAGTGCGAGGCAGGCATCCTGCCTGCACGTTGTCGTGCGTGGCGGCCGTCCTCGTCCGCCACGAATCACGTGCAGGAGTTAGTCATTGCGAGCGAGTCTTCGAGCGTCGCAATCTCTCTATGGATGTTCACGTGCATTTGTCCGTCATTGCGAGCGTTTGGCGCTTCGCTAAACCGAAGCAATCTCGCCTCGAATATCGGACTTACAGGAATCGTCTGTCTCCGGACGGGCCATCTTCACATTGACGCAGAAGTCGAATCCAACACGCCGAGGGCCCAATGTCCAGACATCTGTCTGGTCAAAACGGATTTTTGTCCTGTGTCCGCAGATACTCCACCCATCGCTGAACGCCCACCTTCTCAACCCACGCCTTCACACTGCGATACCCGTCGCCGTAGATTGAATCAGGGTCCATCTCCAGCTTGGTGATCAAAAACTTGGGCTCTTCGCCCGCATATTGTCTGAGCACAAGCAACGACACATAATTGCAGCTCCCCTCGCATAGTTTCGGTGAGGTTTTGGTTCGTCCGTTGGCAAAAAGCCAGGCATGGGTAAGTTCATGCGCCAATACTTTGATACACTCCATACGCGGCATGCCATTGAGAAGAGTCACGGTCAATCGCTGGTCTTTGATGAGTCCAAACAGCGAGATGTACTGGCGAAAATCAGTAAATCCGCGCTGGTCACGATTGTCCCGATCACCCAGTTGGGCCATTTCGGGTTTGTCGGCGAGTTGAAATGCCAGTTTCGATATGTCAACCGTCATCCCGATTCCGGCCAGCATTGGCGCGATTGTGTCTGCCAGCGCCTCTATATCGTCAAGGTCGGTTATGGCGGTTGCCCCGCATAGCGAACAAAGATATCTCCCGCCCGCAAAAGAAGTGTACGTGTCTGGTTTGCCCGTGTCGATA
>JBGAWZ010000302.1:0-3388 GCA_044227335.1 Candidatus Zixiibacteriota bacterium
ACTTGTCGCACCCCTTCTTGTTATTCGGCTTGGCATTCTTGTCGGCGCAAACCATGTGAAGCGAATCAAGATACGCCATCGCCCGCGTGATATACGGATGCTTTTTCTTCAGGTCGCCGTTCTTTTCGTTGACGTCGATCTGCATCTTTGCGATCCAGTAATACCCTTCAGCGTACGGTCCATAGTACAAAAATAGTGAATCGAGCATGACAGTCGCATAGGCGTAGCGTGTAGTGTCGACATACCCGATTTCGATCTTTGCGGTTTTGATATACGCGTCGGCCGTCAGTTTTCTGGCTTTCGGCCCCGCCAATACGCCGGCGGCGCACAACAGGCAGGCGGCCACCACAGTGGTCTTAAGTCCAAGTCTCAACGTTTCCTCCTTCATCGACTAACCATCGAAACGGCAAATTTACAGCGGCGCTTTTCCGCTGTCAACGAGCAATCCTCTTAGCGGGAAGTGAACCTGACTTTCATTTTCAGCGTCACAACTTCATTGGCTTTCAGCGGTACCGAAACCGAAACTAATTGAGCATCCTGTTTCTTCCACGGCAAGCTTGAACTCAATACTTCCCAGTAACTCCAGAGATCCTTTTCTACACGAACTGTCACCGCGTCGCTCTTGCGATTGCGCAGTTCAATCTCAAAGTCACGTTCCTCGACATTGTTCGATACCCGCGTAATATTCATCGTTTTCTCTTCGGCTGTAATATCAAAGGCGGTGCCGATATCAACTTTCAGGCTGTCGTCTTTTGGCGTGTGCTCAATCTGGTCCTCACCCAAAAGGACCAACATGCCGTCCGTGTCGGCTTTGAACATCCGCACCCGACCCGCCGGCAGGGGCATTCCCAGTCCCGACTCTTTGCTGTTTTTGAGTTTGACCATAACTTTGACCGCGTTGGCATCGGCCGATGGTCGATACAGGAACTCTTTAGCGACCGCTCCCTTGGCCGGATCAAAAAGCGAAATTTGCTTCTGTTCTTTGTCGGCCAGTGTCGCGTTGCGGGGCAACGTGTACATGTGATACTCGAAAAACGCTTTTTCTTCAAATGGCGCGGCGGCAGCCAAACCATCGGCGTACATTTCCGTTGTCCGTCCTTTGCCAAAAAACATCGGCCGCTGGGCCCGATTAATTGTTCCGGCGATCAGTTTGAGTTTGGCGTTTTCGTAGGTCTTTCCCGAGTTGTTGGTTATCGACGACCACCCCGACAGACCGATCTGGTTCTCCGTCGGATTCAGAACTCCAACATATTCGGCTGTCCAGGACATCCCGCTCGTCTGATAACTCACATTGCAATTTTGTTTGCCCGCAGTCGTTGAGTTGTATTTCCAAAGCAGAGTCGGCCGTGTGATCAAACCTTCAGGTAGCACCGGAAAATTCACTTCGGTGATCTTTCCCAGTGACACAATCTTTACCCGACCGTTTTCCTCCCGGATAATCGCCGATCCCCCGGAGTATGACAATAGAGTGCCTTTGTAGATATTTCCTTTTTCGTCGGTCAATTCAATCTGCTTGTCGATATACTTGGCATACATCTGTTCCGGTCCGACCAGATCGTAGGCGTAATTTTGTTCGAGAATTGTGACCGACTTGCCTCCGCCGACCAGATCGAACCTGACCGAGCTGGCATCAATCAAAGCCGGGACGTCGGTGAAACTGAGTAGCCCGACACCCGATTTGAAATCAAGGGATCGGGTTTCATTTACTACACCCAGATTGTCGTTGTAGACCGTGACTGCGATATCGGCCGCTGAAATTGTCGAGCTGAGAACCGCCACTACTATCAGCACTACTGCGTTACGCATATCCACCTCTTTATACTTTTCGCCGCTCTCTCTGTTCGAAAGCGGCGTTATTCCGACGTTTCACATTTCGTACTTCTACTACCGGCCAGCGGCCGTTTTCTTCCCGGAAAATCAGATCAATCGCGCGCCAACTAACGCATTGAATCGCCACGACTTACGTCTCTTGGCTCGACTGGACGGAAGCGTTGAACTGTCAGCTGTACGGCCTCCGCGACTTCCTCCGGTGTAGGATTGAGTTCGCGCTTGCTAAAAGTACTGGTGGCCGGCTCTATTCGCTCGAAAATCTGGCAGTATAGCGAGTAGATCAACTCCAGACTCAATTGATACCGCGGTTCGAGGGAGCACAGAGTTGAATCGACCATTGAGCGCGCTCTCATTTGATATCGTTTGGCAATCGCGTGATAGACTCGAAAGACTTCTCGCAGTCGATCGTCAGCTTTTCCCGACAAAGCCAAACCACGGACTTCTTTTTCAGTAATTCCGGCATGGCGAAGGATCGATTCGGCGAAATAGTTCAGCCCGGCCTTCTGGTCTTTTTCAAAGTCGCGCATGATGTGGGTCAGATAGGAAAAAATCGCCAGGTCTCGCGCGGTCTTGCGGATATCATACAACGGAGCTTCGTGGCAATTGCCCTTTGGCCGCACGCCGCACAGGTGCATAAAGACCGCCGCCGGAGAAATCGCCGCCCCTTCGCAGTATCGCAAAAAGACATGAAAATTGGCAAACCCTTCGTGCTGTAAATCAAACACCATCGCCTGACCCAACCGCTCCCACGGCCACAACGGAATAGCAAAGGACTTCGTTGTGACGAGAAACAACCGGCCGTACTCATCGTCAAGCGTTCCTGCCCGCAAACTACTCAACCACGCGGAGATTTCTCGTTCGGCGAACTCCGCCATATCTCCCGGAACAGCGCCGTGCTCGGATTTGAGGTCATCCACCAGATCATCAATGCGCCGCATCGAGCGATAGCACACCTTGAATGCCTCGTACCGACTCGGTTCCCAGACCTGTGCCGCGATATCCAAAATGGGATTAGTCAGCACGCCGCTGAAATCGATTTCAAGCGCGAAGTCCAAAGATGGTGACCGTTGATCTGCCATAGGTGAACCAAACATACCGCTCGCGCCAGTTCGGGCCAATATTTATGTTTTTCTGCCCGGCTCGCGCGTGTACAATACCGGTGATGGACCGTCCAATTCGCGTACTCTTTCTGACTCACAACTACCCGCGATTCCAAGGTGACTTTTCGGGGGTTTTTCTGCATGTCTTGGCCAAATCGCTACTGCCGCACAATATTCAACCTGTCATTCTCGCTCCGCACGACGCCGGGATCGCCGAGCGCGAAACAGTCGACGGCGTGGAGATAGTCCGCTTCCGGTACGATTCCGATCAACGCGAGACGCTCGCGTATCGCGGGAATATGCATCAAGTCGCCCTCGGCTCGATTGGCGGCCTATCACAATTTTCACGATTTCTCCGCGCCTTTGAAAAAGCCGCGACAAATTTGATTGTATCCGACAACATTGATCTGCTGTGGGGACACTGGTTGGTCCCCGCCGGAATCATCTTGCGAAGAATA
>JBGAWZ010000303.1:0-3386 GCA_044227335.1 Candidatus Zixiibacteriota bacterium
ACTCCGCCAATTTCTGCGAAAAAGCGGCCATTAAGCCTGCGGTTTCGCTGTCGAACTGCTTGGCCTCCGCCTCGGGGTCGTAAGTGAATTCCGAGGAAAAGAAATACTTCCCGAGTGTGACAAAATCACCGATTCGGCGTGTTCGCTCCTTAAGTAACCCCACCACTTGTCGCAAATAATCCCAACGCGTTTCCAGCCAGTACTTGGTGGTGCAACCCGACTCGACTAGAAGCGGCGCGACCAATACCGCCAAATCGTGGTCCGACATCATTTGTATGTGGGCTTTGTTGAACGAGACTAGTTTCTCTTCGTCGAAGACTGCATTCGACGGATTCAAATGCGACGGATCGAAAATCGATATCAATTGCGCGGGAGTGAATATTTCCTGCTCAGTCTTAGGCGACCAACCCAACAGCGAGAGAAAGTTGAACATCGCGGCGGGAAGAATGCCGTCGTGACGGTACTCCGCGACATCTTTGTCGCCGAGTCGTTTTGACACTTTCTTTTTGTCGGGGCGCAGGATTAGCGGCACATGCCCAAATTGCGGGACTGTGTAACCGAGCGCTTGATAAATATGAATCTGCTTGAATGTATTGGAAATGTGATCGTTTCCGCGAATGACATGGGTAATCCCCATCTCGTGATCGTCGATCACTACCGCGAAGTTGTAGGTGGCGGAACCGTCGGAACGAGCTACCACCAGGTCTTCGATATCTTCGTTCTTGACCCCGATCTCACCGGACACGATATCCTTGTACTTGGTCTCCCCTTCGGGAATGTGAAGTCGAATAGCCGACCCAGTACCTGCTTCAACTCTTCGTTTTACTTCATCGGCTGTCAGCGATAGACATTTGCGGCTGTACCGGGGTGGACGTTTCTCTGCCCGCGCTTTTTCCCGCTCGGCTTCAAGCTCGGCGGGCGTGCAGAAACAACGGTAGGCATGGCCGCTTTTCAGCATTGCCGCCACTCCCGCTTTGTACAGATCGGCGCGTTGCGACTGATAGACCACCGGCTCGTCTGATTCGATTCCGAGCCATTTGAGAGCTGACAGGATCGGCTCAACAAGCGAATTGTCCGAACGCTCGGCGTCGGTGTCCTCAATACGAATGAGGAACTTGCCGCCTTCGTGACGCGCAAATAAGAAATTGAATATCGCAGTGCGGGCTGTTCCGACATGGAGGTAGCCGATCGGCGACGGCGCTATTCTGACTCTGACAGATGACTCACTCACCACTATCACTCAAACTTTCCAGCCGGTGGCTCAGGTTTTTGCACGGGCATAACCGGCACAGGAAGAGACTCGGACACGGCGAAACCCGGCGGCGGCGGCGGCGCGCCAGTGCCCCCTGCGTACACTCGTCCAACATCTTGCGGCGCGGACTGCGCCACGGTCACCGGTTCAAGGGTCATTTCCAGTCCTCCCATTGCCTTGGCGGCGAGATTGTAAAGGAGAACACCGGCGGCCCCAAGTATCGTATTGAAAAAGGCCATGAAAAAGGCGGTCATGATCGGCACAAAAAACAATATCGCGCCCGGGGCAATTGAGCCGACATCGGGCATTGACGGATCGACCGCCAACATTCGGCTGAACACCGCCGACATCAGCGACAGTTGCAGCGCGACGAAGATACCTATGAGAAATCCAAGCGCAAGATTCAGGAAAAACGAAATTTTGACAAACGACCATAGGCCGATTGTTTTCACCTCGTATTTTACCTGCACAACTTTTCCTTTCTCATCGCCAGTTGCCGCCACCCACACCGGCTGTTATTGGGCCGAAGATATGTCCGGCCCCGTCAAATCTCAAGTCAATACCGGGAGGCCTTGCGCTTGACAATAAACCGGGCATCGACCGCCTTACACCTGCTTTTGTCCGCCGAAACAATAAACGGATTGATATCAATCTCAGCGAAACAGTCGAAATCCTTGACCAACTGCGAGACTCGAAGAACCGCATCGACAATCCGGTCAATATCGACTGGCGCTGACCCACGAAAGCCGGTCAACAGCGGATACGACCGGAGAGATTGGATCATCTCTTTTGCCGAGGCATCGGTCAGCGGATTTATCCGGAAAGCGACATCTTTCATGATCTCTACGAATAGTCCACCCAACCCAAACATGATGAGCGGGCCGAACTGGCGGTCGTCCACCATCCCGATCACCGTTTCGACCTCGCCAGAAATCATTTGCTGGAGCGCGACTGTCATCGTCTCTTTTTTCTTCAGTTTCAAAAGCCGCGTTTCCAGCTCTTTCCAGCCATCACGGACTTCTTTATCACTTCGCAAATCAACAAGTACTGCACCCAGCTCCGTCTTGTGCAAAATCTGGGGAGTGTTGATTTTCATCACCACCGGATACCCGATCGAGTTTGCGACCGAAACTGCTTCTTTGGCCGAACTGGCGAAATGATACGGCGCCGCCGGGATACCGTACGCTTCGAGAATCTCAATCGCGTCATCGCCTACAATAGCGCCGTCGCGATCTCCCAGCACCCGCTCAATCACGATCTTGACCGCCTCAGTGTTCACTTTGAATGATTTGTATTTTCCACGCGGACGATTCAGCCACTGACGGTACTCATCTATAGTCGAGAGTGTCTTGGCCACCGCTTCAGGAAAGATGTATACCGGGACATTGTGCGACTTAAGATATGCCACCGCGGCCGATCCCTCCCCGGCGCCCATGAAACAGGCCAGCACGGTCTTGTCGGTATCGGCGACCGCCTCTTTGATACTCACCGCCACATCCATCTGATTGATCGTCACTGGCGGTACAAAAATGGGGATGATAGTATCGTATTGGTCGTCGTGCTTGAGCGCGCTCAGTGTCTTCTTGAACTGCTCGGCCCCGGCTCCCGCGACCATATCCATCGGGTTGGAAAACGACGCTTCAGTCGAAGAGAATTTGCGAAGCTCTTTCACGGTCGTGGGAGAGAGCGCCGGCATTTGCATTCCGTGATTGATCAGCGCGTCAGTTGCCAAAATACCCGGCCCACCGGCGTTCGTCACAACTACCACCCGGTTCCCTTTCGGAACGGGCTGAGATGACAACGCGGCGGCAACATCAAATAACTCTTCGACCGTCCCCACGCGCATTACACCGGTCTGCTCAAACAAAGCATCCACTGCCACATCGGCTCCAGCCAACGAGCCGGTGTGTGATGACGCCGCCTTTGCGCCCAGATGGGTCCGGCCTGATTTGACCGCTACAATCGGCTTGAAGCGCGAAACCTCGCGGGCGATCGCCGTAAACTTTCTGGGGTTACCGAAATTCTCCAGATACATAAGAATAATATCGGTATGGGGGTCATCACGGAAATAATCAAGAATATCATTTGAGGAAATGTCGGCTTTGTTGCCAATCGACGCGACCACTGAAAAGCC
>JBGAWZ010000304.1:0-3385 GCA_044227335.1 Candidatus Zixiibacteriota bacterium
CAATCCGCGCGTTCTTTCCGCCATGAAGATTCAGGAGCGTCACACCGCCCGCCTGATGGCGCAAAAGGGCATGATCGGAACTGCCGTTGGTCTGGATGACAACGGCCAGCCCGCTGTGCTTTTGCTGGTTGAAGATGATGCGGCCGCCAGGACCGCTCCTGTTACCCTCGACGGCATGCCGGTTAAAGTTGAAGTTACCGGTAAGATCGTTGCTATGGCCGGCAACACCGCTAAGCAGACCCCGCCGATTTCGCTCGGGACTTCGGGTGGATGGCGCTATGACCTAGCCAACGGCTACTGCTGTGGCGGAACCCTCGGTTCACTGGTGACCAAGGGTGGCACCCAATACATTATGAGCAACTATCACGTCTTAGAGGCTGACATCGTCAGCGGCGGCAACAGCCGTGTCGCTCAAAACGGCGACCCGGTCATCCAGCCGGGACTTATCGATGTGAACTGCAATGCGGCCACCGCACAGAATGTCGGTTCATTGGCTCTCCAGCATTCGCTCCCGGGTAGCAATGTCGACGTGTCGCTGGCCTCAGTTACCTCGGGAATGGTTCAAACCGACGGCAGGATTCTCGGCATCGGTACCATCTCCGCGACAACAATTGCCGCTTCGGTTGGTCAGAAAGTGAAAAAGAGTGGTCGTACTACCGGCCTGACTCGAAGCACTGTCTCTGGTCTCAATGCAACCATTAGTGTTGCCTACGAAAACGAATGTGCCGGCGGCTCGGCCTTTACTAAGACTTTTACCGGGCAGATCGTTGTCAAGAACACCGGCTCCAAGTTCCTCAAAGGAGGCGACTCGGGTTCGCTTATGGTACAAGATGTCACTACCAATCCGAAAGCAGTTGGATTACTGTTTGCGGGGAGCACATCTACGGCCATTGCCAATCCGATCAGCCAGGTGCTGAGTTTCCTCGGCGCCACGATGGTCGGCAACTAAGACTCGATTACGACAGACTGAGTTTTACCATACGCCCCCGTTTCCGGCACAAACCGGCAACGGGGGTTTGTTTCAAGGTCGAGAGAATCTCAAACAGTTGAGGACGAAATGCCATGTGGTTGCTGTCAGCAAAGTCGAATTTCAAAGCGAACTTTCTCCCGGCTATCATGCTATTGCTTACGTTGACAATGGGAATGGCAGGATGTCAAAACCAGAACGAGTCAAAACAGGAAATGCCACTTCGAGATATTAACGCCGTGATGTCCGATCATGCCGCCGAACTGATGGCGCTCCCAGGGGTAACCGGCGTGGCGGTCGGCGAGCTGGACGACCACACACCCTGCATATTAGTGTTGGTTGACACCGAAACGGATTCGCTCAAGAAAGCCATCCCTGCAAAGATCGAGGGACATCCAACCAAGCTCTACGTGACCGGGAAGATCGTGCCGATGAAAGGCAACTAACGACTCACCAGGAGACCAGCCCCTTTTTGTTGGCGTGGTGAAGTTCGATGCGCGAAAGGTGGTTGACCCGCTCGGCCCACAAATCGGCCGGATTAAGATCATCGGTTATGATCGGCACACCAGCAGTGTCAAATGCAAAGCTGTTATCCCAGGCATGGTTGATTTCGTAAGCCGGAGTCATCCGGTAATACACCGGCGGCAGTTGACCTTTTAGTTCAAGCGGATGATCTGAGGCTAACAGAATCATATTCCCCAATTGATCAGGCGGCTCGGCGATCGGCAGAGCGCGAACGATCGAAAAGTGGCGCTGAACAGTCGCCGCCAGACTGACCGCCATCGGATCTTTCCATCCTTCGGCCCAGATATTGATAGCCAGAATGCCGCGATCGGATACTCGGCTGTGCAGGAGCGCGAGAGCTTCGTCACTCACCAAATGAAACGGAATGTAACTGCTCCCAAAAGCGTCGAGCACAATCAGGTCGTACTTCTTATCAGATGTCGACAGAAACCGGCGGCCGTCCATTTCGGTGATTGTCGCATCGTCACTCATTACGCCAAAGTATTGCCTCGCGATAGTTGTGATCGCCGGATCTATTTCAATTGCGTCGATTTTCCATCCCTCTTTGACATAACTCCGCGCGACCGATCCGCCACCTAGACCGATCACCAACATATTTCCCGGCGGCAGAAGATACTTGCCGATTTCGAGCACATTCACATACGGAAACTTTGATTCAACAGCCGTGGTGCTGGCGGCGGTGTGAGCGCCGCGGTCGACCAGCAGGTACCGAACTTGGTCCTGATCGACTACGCGCAGTTCGCCATAGGGACTTTCTTGGATTGCCAGCAAACCGTTCTCCGGATCGGGTTTTTCGCACGGATAACTGTAAAAGCCGGCGGAGGGCAGTCCGGCAAAGAGGATAAATCCTGCCAGCACGCTCGCCGACTTACGGCGACCAAGGAATCCCACCAAAGCTGTCCCAATCAGAAGCAATCCGATCATAAATGTCATCCGGTGTACCCCCACGACCGGGATCAGAAAAAAGCCGGTCGCGAGCGCCGAGACCACACTGGCAAGCGTCGAGAGCGCATACAGATTCCCGGCCGTTCGTCCGACAACTTCGAGGCTGGCGGCGCTCATCCGGACAGCATAGGGGGAAATGATTCCAAGAAGTGTCAGCGGCGGGAAAAACAGCACGGTAGCCGAAACGAGCACTGCCGCGCGAAGTCCCAGCGATTCGGTTGCCGACAAAAGCGGCGCGGCAATCCACGGCACAATGACAATCCAAAGTCCGGAAAGCCCAAGCACCAGGGCAAGCCGCTTTTCGGTTGGTCCCTGATCGGCCCACTTGCCGCCCAGCCAATAACCGAAAGCGAGTGCGGCGAGAGTAACACTGATCAGCGCCGACCAGAGGTAGATACTGTTGCCGTAGAACGGCGCGATGATTCGTGTGCCAAGTATTTCAAGGGCGAGCACCGATGCTCCGCCGACAATGACGGCCAGGTAAACAAACGCTCGGTTCATGCGACTCCTTCGCTGAGATGTCTGTGATTGTATTGGTCAGTTCGCCGACGGGCGAACCGCTCCGCCAACGATACCGATTCCTGACTGAAAACTCAAGCCCGACCAGGCCATTGAATCATCACCGAATTTTGCCTATATTTGTCGATATGGCGCTTCGAAGTTTACCAATAGTTCAAGCAAGGCCAGAATTTCCCGATTCGGTCTTTGAGCCGCTTTCGGCCCTGAAAGACTGCACCTGCTGTCCCCGTGAGTGTCACGCCGATCGCCTTAACGGTCTGTATGGCTACTGCAACAGCGGCGCGGGGTTTGCCATATCGTCGATCTGTGCGCACCGCGGCGAGGAGCCGGTAATCTCCGGCCAGCACGGTATCTGCAACATCTTCTTCGCCCGGTGCAATATGAGTTGTGTCTATTGCCAGAACTGGCAGATCAGCCGGTCGCGGGGGA
>JBGAWZ010000305.1:0-3373 GCA_044227335.1 Candidatus Zixiibacteriota bacterium
GACCGCAGAGCGGTCGGCTACCAATTATGAAGTACATGCTCGCCCCGGCGACTGCCGTGCCTGCCCGCCTGTCAGCGACACAGTGATTTACGGCTTTTTCGGCGCGACCCCCTTTAGCATATCCAGATCGCGTTTCGCGCGGCGATTGTTCGGATTGTACTCAAGCGCCTTCTCAAGTGACGCAATCGCCGAGGCCGTGTCTCCCCGTTCAACATAAATCTGTCCCGTCGCCCACTCTGTAAACGACGACTTGGGATTAAACTCACGATTCAGCGCCAGCGCTTGGAGCGCCGACGTATCATTCTTCTGTGCGATCTCCCAGGCGAAGTGCACGAGAACCGCTTCGCCAAAATCGTACGTGGCGCTACCATAGTACTCTCCGCGCAATGCCCGGTAGACCGAGTCGACCGTTTTCATTCCTCCGCTCGCCAACGCTCTATTGAGGACATCGGCGATGAGCACCGGCCGCTCCTGTCCGCGGTGGCAGGTCACACACTCGACCTTGACCCGGGGCGTATCGAGTCCCTGAATCGCACCAAGATAGTCACCGTTGATTCCGCGCATCATTTTGATCATCTGCCGGGTGATTTCTTTGGCCGGAACTTTGTCCGAGGCCCAGTCCATATCGCGACTATTCGGATCGGCGCTCCGGGCGTGGCAGAAATCGCAATGCACCCCCAGCGCCGTCGTGTAGCTACCCATGATATCGATCAACTGATCGTGCGACAGCGCACTGTCCAACACTTTCAGATTCTTCGCTTTTTCCTCTTCGTGATTCTGTCCTTGCGCGAATGCCCCGGTCGATGTTCCAAATACCAACATCACGGCGCCGACAATCGAAGTTGCCCTTCTGTTCAGACTTAGACTCATGTCACTCCTCGTGTAGGTTAAGAAATAGCCGATAATTTCGATCCAATATAAAGATTATCCGAGAGGGCTCAAGGGAAATCCGCCGAACATAAGTGCCCGACCGGTATTTGAAATCTGTCGAAGGAATCAGTACGTGCAACTCAAAACGTATCGTGCGCGGTCGACGGCTCGCCGCCCGCGCGGTTGCGGGCGTCGACTGATGAATCGAGTCGGGTCGAATCAGCCAATTCATCGGCCGATCCCGCCGCTCCCATCTTCTCCCGCTTCCCGCCCGATGAATCGCAGGCGAAAATCAGATGCAGGCACAGCGCGAGAATCGAAAAGCAAACAATGCGTCTCATAGCGTCAAAACGGAACGTTTGAACGCTTCAAAAATCAAGTTTTAACCACGCCCCTGTTTTTGTTGATGCCCCAGCCCACTCCCCGTAGTTTTCCTATCCGGCCGCCGCGCGGAGAGTTAAACGGCAACTTTCCCACAGCGGCGCGGTACAAACGTAAGGAAGGCATTGTACAGATGATAATCCCCGTATCCGGTTCCATATGGCAGATCATAGGCGAATCCTCCGCCTTCGGCGCATTTATTCTCGGCACCCTTTTGTTCATGTCGCTGGTATCGTGGGCAGTGATCTTCTCAAAGTGGCGGCAGTTCAAGCAGGTTGAATCGGACACCAACCGTTTCGACATGCAATTCTCTCGCGCCAAACAACTGGGCGACTCGCTCGGACAGGCCAAGTCGTGTCCGAATTCTCCTCTTTCACGCCTCTATCTGAGCGGATACGACGAAGCCGTTTCGATCTTCGAGCAGAAAAACCGCAACGGCCAGTCGCAAGGAAAGCCGGGACTTGATTCTGCCGATTTTGAGATTGTCGAAATGGCTATGGAAAAAACACTTGTCGACGAAGTCGGCAAGCTCGAACGCAGAGTGATCTTTCTGGCCACCACCGCCTCGGCCGCGCCATTCCTGGGCCTGCTCGGCACGGTAGTCGGCATCATGGACGCCTTCTGGTCAATCGGTGAACGCGGCTCGGCCTCACTGGCCATTGTCGCTCCCGGTATTGCCGAGGCGCTCTTGGCGACCATCGTCGGCCTCGGCGCCGCGATCCCTGCAGTTATGTCGTTTAACTGGGCCAACAACAAAATCAAACGCCTCAACGACCGGTCGTACGCCTTTATTCTCGACTTTGTCTCGCGCGCCAAAAAAGAGCAGTTATGATCCGCCGCCCCCGACAACGACAATACTCTTCGATGGCCGATATCAATATCGCCAACCTTGTTGACGTCTGCCTCGTCCTTTTGATCATCTTCATGATCTCTGCGCCACTACTTCAATCCGGCATTGAAGTCGAACTTCCCAAGACCACCGCCGCGCCGATTACGGAAGAATCCTCGGGTGTCGTTGTAACTATTGATAAAAAAGGTGGAATTTACATTAACGATGTCTTTCACCGGTTCGCCGAATTTGGAACTGCTCTGGACAAAGAGATGAAAGCCAAAGGGACATCCTCGGTCTACCTGCGCGGCGACTCGACCATCGCCTACGGAACCGCCATTGCCATCATCGGCAAGATGAAAGAAATGGGAATTGAATCGATTGGCCTGGTCACTGGACACGATGACAAACGTGCCAAAGGCACTGGAAAGAAGTAACCCGCCATGCGGCGCGAGATTATCTTTTCAGCTGTCTTTCACGTCTTCATTGTCGCCGCATTTTATGCCTCTGGCCTGATCCTGACGCCCCGCAAGATTGATCTGGGCGAGGTCATCAAAGTCTCGCTCATGTCGCTCCCGGAATTGCCCGTCACCAATCAGCCACCGGTCGATCCGTTGCAGATCCCGAAGGCTGTACAGGCCGAGCAAACACCGGCGCCGATCCCCGATAAATCCGCTAAAGCTATTCCGGTCGAAAAGAAAAAGACTCCGCCAAAAAAGAAAAAGCAAGACAAGAAAAAGTACGAAGGGCAAAAAGACACTGGCGCTGAAAACAAATCAGGCACCGCCGACGGCGACGCCAATGTCGCCGAGGCCTCCGGCTCTCCCTTTGCCGGCGCAACGGTCGACAACGCCGATTTTAACTACCCCTACTGGTTCACTCAGGCCTTTTACAAGATTCAGTCCAACTGGCAAAACCCGGTCGACGCCGACGGTGAGATCATCTGCGTCGTCTATTTTCAGGTTCTTGCTTCCGGACGAGTTGTCGAGACACGCGTCGAAAAATCATCGGGGATTCCGACCTTTGACGACGCCTGCGTCTATGCCGTCAGTCGGTCCTCCCCCTTCCCTCCCTTTCCGCAGGAATTCACCGAAGAAATATTGGGAATCACCATCCCGTTCAAATATCAGCCCGGTCAATAAGGAACCTACATGCATAAATCGACTTTACTCTTAGCAACACTCTGCCTCATCTCATCGACCGCCTTTGCGCAGACCGATGCCAATGTCAAAAACATCCCGTTCGACACTATCCGAACAGGTGAAGTGAAAGCCACCGCCATCGGTGTCGAGG